>CAZQHT010000019.1:12939-17873 GCA_964593635.1 uncultured Aquiluna sp. | reverse complement strand
TCATCAAGGCTGGTGCAGCTACCGAGGTTGAGCTAAAGGAGCGCAAGCACCGCATTGAGGACGCAGTCCGCAATGCCAAGGCAGCAGTTGAAGAGGGCATCGTCGCCGGTGGCGGCGTTGCGCTTCTGCAGGCTGGCAAGGTTGCGTTCAACGGCCTAAACCTTTCAGGCGATGAGGCAACCGGTGTGAACATCGTTCGCGTCGCAATCTCAGCACCGCTAAAGCAGATCGCCATCAACGCAGGCCTAGAGCCAGGTGTTGTTGCAGAGAAGGTTTCAAACCTTCCTGACGGCCACGGCCTAAACGCAGCAACCGGCGAGTATGTCGACATGCTGAAGGCAGGCATCAACGACCCAGTGAAGGTAACCCGCTCTGCACTGCAGAACGCGGCTTCCATCGCAGGTCTGTTCCTAACCACCGAAGCAGTTGTTGCAGAGCGTCCGGAGCCGGCCGCAGCACCAGCTGGCGGCGAGGGCGGCGGCATGGACTTCTAAACCAAGTCTGATTTAGGAACCGGGATCCCAGTCGGGGTCCCGGTTCTGCTTTATTGAAACAATCTCTGGTTTGCTGCCTCAATGTCGGCGTATTGCTGCGCGGCAATCCCCAGCGCTTGCCCTATTTGCCCCAGGCTCTGCTCTAAGGCGTCTGCAGAGGTTTTCCAACGAACCATGAGTTCTTGGAAGGAAGTGGCCGCAGAACCCTGCCAGCTGCCTTCAAGGGTTGCCAGCTGCGCGTGCAGGGTGGAAATCTCACCCTGCAGCCTGCCGATGGTGGATTGAATGTGCGTGTTTGCAGCGAAGACCTGGTCGCTGTCTACTGAAAAGTAAGCCATTGCTTCATCCTGCTAGTGCAGCTCAGCAGCGCGAGCTGAGTCGGCCTTAGCTGTTGATAAGCGTTACTTCGTGGGCTGTGTTAGTGGAATCTCAAACTTGAAGGTTGCTCCGCCGCCTGGTGTCTCATCAACCCAAATCTTTCCGCCGTGGGCAGTCACGATTGATTGAGCAATGGCCAAACCAAGACCAGAGCCACCTGTGTCACGGTTGCGTGAGTTATCCGCCCGGTAGAAGCGCTCGAAGACTTGCTTGCGAAGTGACTCTGGGATTCCTTCCCCTCGGTCAACAACGGATATCTGCGCATTCTGGTTTGTGGTCGTTAGCTGAACTGTCACAACAGAACCACTCGGTGCAAAGCGTGCAGCATTTGCGAGCAGGTTAGTGAGGACCTGCTTGATGCGATCCGAGTCAAAAGTCGCACTTAGTTCAGCGGGCCCGGAGTATGCGAAAACCAGCTGAGGTGATGCGACCCGAGCGTCTTTGAGGGTCAGTTCGCAAAGTGCTGCCAAATCGTTAGTGGCAAGCTTCAGGTTCCCCTGCTCGTCCATCCGGGTCAGGGTCAGCAGGCTCTCTACCAATCCAGTCATTCGAACTGCCTCTGACTCGATCCGTTGCATGGCTTCTGCAACGTCAGCCTTTTTCTTCAGGGCACCCATTCGATAAAGCTCCGCATAACCTCTGACTGTCACAAGTGGGGTTCGGAGTTCATGGCTGGCATCAGAGACAAATCGCCTCATCTGACCCAGGGTCTTGTCCCTACCATTCACTGCTCCCTCCATCGAGTCCAGCATTGAGTTCAATGCACGATTGAGTCGACCAATCTCGGTCTTGCCGTGACCCTCGATCAGCCTCGAGGAAAACTTGCCACTTCGGACCGCGCTAGCCGTGCGCTCTACCTCTTTGAGTGGTCGAAGTGCTGAGGTAATGGTGAGCCAGATACTGAGCCCCGACAGCACGAGTAGGAAGATTCCAAAGCGTCCACCAATCACTCCATACTCCTGAATGATTTGGCGATTAGTCTGGGTTGGAAGGGCCACCACCACTGAGCCATTGGCTCGCTCCAGTGGCAAGGCAACTATGCGCCAGGTGTCAGCTCGGCCAATACCTTCTTCCACCTCCACCTCAAATGGGAGCCCCTGGGTCGATTGAACAACAGGGAGAGTCAGCGTGGAAAAGTTTGGAACCTCGCGATTGCGTCCTGTTGAGCTGACCAATCCGATGTATTGATCGCCCTCGGCGTCCAGGATTGCAATGTAGTAATCCGACGGAAGCGAGGGGAGCGTTAGGTCTCCGCGACTCACTCGCTCTTCGAGTCGAAGTGGGTTTTCGGAGCGCAGTGAATTAGCGGTGGTAGTTAGCAGGGTGTCGGTGTTCTGCTGGAGGTAGGTGCTCAGTAGCGCCACTGTTCCAGCACTTGAGACCGAAAGCAGCAACCCAATCAAGCCCACTGACATTGCGGTGAGCTTGGCTCGGAGAGAGACTCTTTGCCAAGCAGACAGCAACCGTGGTTTCAAGTTTTATCCCTTTGGGCCTTTCAACAAATAGCCGACTCCACGCTTGGTCACAATTAGCGGCTCGGAGGAAACCGGGTCCAACTTCTTGCGCAAGTAGGAGACGTAGCTCTCCACGATACCCATCTCGCCGTTGAAGTCATACTCCCAAACGTGATCCAGAATCTGCGCTTTAGTCAAAACTCGGTTCGGGTTCTGAGCCAGGTAGCGCAGCAATTGATATTCGGTGGGGGATAGGTCGACAAAGTTTCCATTGACGCTCACCTCGTGAGCGTCCTCATTGATCTCGAGCTCACCAACCTTGATCGAGGATGTCACACTCTGGTCCTTGCCGGTTCGGCGCATGATGGCTGAGATGCGAGCCATGATCTCGTCGAGGCTGAAGGGCTTGGTGACATAGTCATCGCCACCAACTGTTAGGCCGGTGATCTTGTCCTCGGTGTCATCTCGAGCGGTCAAGAACAGGATTGGGGTCTCGATGCCCATCGAACGAATCTTCTTTGTGACACCAAAGCCGGAGACATCTGGCAGCATCACATCCAAAAGGATGATGTCTGGCTGCTGCTCAACAATCTTGTTGATTGCGTCAGTGCCGTTTGGTGAGGTTAGAACTTGGTGGCCAGCAAACCGAAGGCTTGCGGAGAGTAGGTCGCGAATGTTTGGTTCGTCATCAACAACTAATACCTTGAGAGCGTTCATGCGGTCAGTCTCCACTCATGAACTGGATGTTTCCTGAGAGTTATCTGGGCTAGAGCTGATTAGAGTCAAGAATCTCGTAGGAGTAGCCCTGTTCCGCCAAAAAGCGCTGACGATTTTGAGCAAAGTCCTGCTCCACCGTGTCGCGCGCTACGAGGGTGTAGAAAGCCGCGCTGCGGCCATCTGCCTTAGGGCGAAGCAGTCGACCTAGTCGCTGCGCCTCCTCTTGCCTGGATCCAAATGCGCCTGAGATCTGAATCGCCACAGATGCTTCCGGCAGGTCCACAGAGAAGTTCGCAACCTTTGAAACCACCAGTGTGGTTAGCTCACCGCGTCTGAACTTGGCGAAGAGCTCCTCGCGCTCTGCGACTGAGGTTTCACCGGTCAGCTTTGGAAGCCCCAGCGCTTGTGAAACCTCGTCAATCTGAGTTAGGTATTGGCCGATGATCAGGGTGGGCTCGCCCGCATGCTTCCGAAGTAGCTTCTTGATGATTGGAAGCTTTGCCTTGGCGGTTGCAGCAATTCTGAATCTGGAGTCCTGATCTCCGATCGCATACTCCATGCGCTCTTCATCCGGCAGATCAACCCTCACCTCGAAGCACTCGGCTGGAGCGATGTAGCCCTGAGCCTCAATCTCTTTCCAGGGAGCATCAAAGCGCTTAGGGCCAATCAGCGAAAAGACATCGGACTCGCGTCCATCTTCTCGGACCAGGGTTGCCGTCAAGCCCAGCCTGCGGCGGGCTTGCAGATCTGCTGTCATCTTGAAGATGGGTGCTGGTAGCAGGTGGACCTCGTCATAGACGATGAGCCCCCAGTCTCTAGCGTTCAGAAGTTCAAGGTGAGCGAATTCACCTTTGCGCTTGGTGGTGAGGATTTGGTAGGTGGCGATCGTGATCGGAGCAATCTCTTTTGAGGAGCCCGAGTACTCAGCAATGTCTTCTTCTTTGAGCGAGGTCTTTGCCAATAGCTCACTGCGCCACTGCCTGGCAGAAACTGTGTTGGTAACCAGAATCAATGTGTTGGTTTGGATCTGTGCCATGGTCGCGGCACCCACGATGGTCTTGCCGGCGCCACATGGCAGCACCACAACTCCCGAACCACCGAGTTCAAACTTCTGAGCAGCCTGAGCTTGGTAATTCCTCAGGGTCCAACCTGTCTGATTGAGCTCAATCTTGTGCGGGGTGCCAGGTGTGTAACCGGCGTTGTCTTCAGCAGGCCAGCCAAGTTTCAATAGCTCCTGCTTGAGCTGACCCCTTGCCCAATCCCTAACCCGGTAGCCAGAATCAATCTCGCCTTCGAGTAGGTCCGCAATCTTTCGGTTTGATGCCACCTCGTAAAGAATCGCTTTGCTGTCCGAGCGCAGGGTTAGGCCCAGCTCATCCCTGCCAATTGCAAGTCGACCGAATCTTGAAATAGTTTCGGTGATCTCGCGCGCAACGCCATCCGGGACCGGAAACTTTGACCAGCGGTTCAGCACACCCAAGACATACTCGGCATCGTGACCGGCAGCCCTGGCATTCCAAAGCCCAAGCTTTGTAATGCGATAGGTGTGAACGTGTTCGGGAGCTCTCTCCAGCTCCGCAAAAACTGCGAGCTCGTGACGGGCTATCTCTGAGTTGACGTGGTCGGTCTCCAAAAGCACCGTGCGGTCGCTTTGAACAATCAGAGGTCCTTGAGACATCCGTCTAGTTTATGCGAGCCAGATTGCAATCACTCTGGAAAGCGGAAGCGTTACCTCGGCCTGCTTCACTGCGTCTCTGCCCCGCACTCGACCGCCAGCAACACCTAGTGGTTCGATCAGGTGCTCTTTCTCGGTTCCATCTGGATAACCAACCCGAAGCCCGACCTTCATCTTGTTCTTGAGCGCAAACTGCAGCTGACGCATCACGTCGTC
>CAZQHT010000019.1:0-12839 GCA_964593635.1 uncultured Aquiluna sp. | reverse complement strand
GCCCGACCTTCATCTTGTTCTTGAGCGCAAACTGCAGCTGACGCATCACGTCGTCGCCCTCGGGAGCCTTTGCCTCCTCGGTGATTAGTCGATTCGCTAGGGCTAGATAGTCCATGGTTACAACCTCTGGCTGAGGTAGCTCTTGACGCGGAGAAAGCACTGTGCCGAACTCGTCAACCATTACCGCCAGATAACCCTGAGCGCGCAGGTTGAAATACACCAGCTCCTGATCAAGCCGAGAATAAAGCGATTTACCCCTCACCTCGAAAAGCAATGGCCTAAGCGAAGCCTGAGCGAAGATCTGGCGAAGCAGAATCTGATCCTCTGCCATAACCAGTGAGCCTTGCAGGGAAGCCGACACTGTGAGCTTGCCAAACTTTTGCTCCACGTCAGCCAGCAAGTAGCTGACTGGCTGTGGGATTGGACCCTTGCAGTTGGAGGTCAAGAACTTCGTAATCTGGGCAACACTCATGCCAGATTCCAGCGCGTGGCAAATCGACTGCGGGCTTAGTCGGAACATGGATGCAAGACCAAGATCCTCTGCATTTGCCACCACATCCATCTGCCGATGCATCGCCGGGGCGAGCGGACCGAGGGTCATGATGCTGAGATCACCCTGCAGCACAAAACTGTCAACGGCCTTTGGAAGCAGAGCAGTAATCCATTTGCCCGTTTTGTCCTTCAGGGCTTCGGTGGGAGTTCCCTGGTCGGTTAGACCTAGCACCTCAGAGAAGCGCAGAATCTTGATTTGATTCGGGTCGCGCAGTGGGTAATCCTTGGCAACCGCTTCGGCAAGATTGCCATCGGAGGAAATTTCTGGCAGGTCCCAAATCGGGTGAGCCAGCCACTGCCACCTAGTTTTGTTGTCCTGCTCCAGCCACTCGAGTCCGCGCTTGGTGGAGGCAAATCTCGAACCGTGGATTGCAATCAGTCCAGCCTCTAGCGCTAACTGAAACCTCAGCTGCAACCGAGCAGGTTCCATCTTCAAAGTTTCGCCAATTTCTTTGGCATCTGGCATCCGCAGCCCAGATCGAACAACGCTCAAGAGCCGGCGCTCGCAGGCGAAGATCAATTCTGTGATGGCTAGCAAAGTTTCGTAGGCGGCCAGAGCTGGTCCATGTTCGCTGGTCAGCGCTTGCTTTGCCGCGATCGGGTTTAGCTGCTGGGCAAGTTCGACAGCGTCCGGGAACGGAGTTTCGTAGCCCAGGAAGTTTTTCGCCCAGGCTGGATTCGACTTACCGGCCTTGAGGTCAGCGAGCTCAGCTGATCTGAGCCTTCGAATCCGGCGCTCCAGCTCGCGCCTTGAAAGCAGAAGCTTCGCGAGGTCGAGCATGTCTGAAATCGAATTAGCCCCGCTGGACTCGATCAGCTTTGCAAGGTTTGCCGAGTCCAGTTCCCTGAGCTGCTGCGCAAGCGGGATTAGATCGGTCAACTATCCACGGTTCTCTCGGCTCTTGCGCACCACAGTCACGACTAGTAATGCCATGAAGAGTATGAAGCCGATGGGCAATCCAACCAGCGGTAGCTGGACGATGATTGGTGCGATTTGATCAACCTCAAACAGTGCCAGAAGCAATGTTGTGAGGATTGCCAAAATTGAGGTCAGAATGGTGGCGACCGCCATATAAGCCAGCGTGGTCTCAAGCTGGGAACGCTTTGGAAGTTGGGCCATCCGACAACTCTAACCTTTCGGATACACTTATCGCCGATCCAAGGAAAGTGGTGGAGTATGCCAACCGGCAAAGTTAAGTTCTTCGACGACGACAAAGGCTTCGGCTTTATCGCAGGCGATGACGGCAGCGAAGTGTTCCTGCACATCTCTGCGCTGCCCGCTGGAACCACCTCAATCCGCCAGGGCACCAGAATCGAATACGGCATCATCGATGGCCGTAAGGGCGCACAGGCGCTTAGCGTTCGCATTATTGAGGTGCCGACCCTGCAGGCAGTAAACCGCAAGCCCGCCGAGGACTTGGCGATTATCACCGAAGACCTAATTCGACTGCTTGACCAAATGGGTGGAAACCTAAAGCGCGGCAAGTACCCGGAGCCAGCAAACGGCAAGAAGGTAGCCGCTCTGCTGCGCAAGGTGGCTGACGAGCTTGAAGGATAAGCAGGCCGTTGCCCTAGAGGTCCTGACCCAAACTGGTGAAGCTGGTTCGGTTGGGGAGTTTTTGGGCGAGTCTGAACTAGCCAAAGGTGCAACCGAACTTCGCTTTGAGTGCACTTTGCGCGGCTACAAGAACTGGTACTGGTCAGTAGTTTTCACTCAGATCGACAAGCGCAAAGATGCAACCATCTCTGAGGTCAACCTGTTGGCCGGAGAGAATGCCCTGCTAGCTCCGGCTTGGGTGCCATGGGCAGAGCGACTTTCAGAATTCAAGCGTCAGCTCAAAGAGTCAGGCAAGGCAAAGACCGATGCCGAGGCGGATCAGATTGTTAGAGATCTGACTTCAGCGTTTGGGGATCATGGTCAGGCCGATGAGACCCAGTCCGACACCGACCAGAGCAGTGTGAAACCACCAGCCAAGGCCCGCGTCCGCCAGCGTCGGATAAAGCGCGCCGAGGACGATCAGAGCCAAGACCCAACCGAGAGTGACCAGTAGCACAACCTTGCGGCTATCCATTGGGTCAACCTCAGGCTGATCCTTTCGATTTACCGGCTTGATGTAAATCTTCATTAGATGCGCTCCAGTACATAGTCGATGCACTTCAATAATGCGGCAACATCACTTGATTCGGTTGCAGTGAAGGTGGCAACTCGCAGCTGGTTTCTTCCAAGCTTTCGGTAGGGATCGGTATCTACAATCCCGTTCTCTCGCAAGATCTTTGCAACCTTGCCAGCGTCAACGCTTTCATCGAAGTCGACCGTGACAACAACCTGCGACCGGTGAGAAGGGTTAGTGACAAATGCCTGCGCCTTGGGGTGGGCATCTGCCCAGCTGTAGATCAGGTCGGAGGATTCCTTGGTTCTTGCCGCAGCCCAGGCCAAGCCACCTGATTGGTTCATCCACTTGATTTGGTCGTTCAACAGATACAAGGTGGCGATTGCCGGGGTGTTTAGGGTTTGGTTCAACCTCGAGTTATCAAGTGCAACCTTCAGGCTCAGCGACTCTGGGATGTAGCGTCCGGAGGCTGCAATTCTTTCGATGCGCTCAACTGCTGCCGGGGAAATCAGTGCGAGCCAAAGTCCGCCGTCAGAGGCAAAGTTTTTTTGCGGAGCGAAGTAGTAGACATCGGTTTCTGAGAGGTCAAAGTCCACTCCGCCGGCAGCGCTGGTGGCATCGGTCAGCATGAGTGACCCTGGGTCACCTTGAATTCGAGTCACCGGAGCAATCACACCGGTAGAGGTTTCGTTGTGTGGGTAAACGTAAAGATCGACGCCAGCCTCTGCGCTGAGCTCTCCTCGCGAGCCAGGCTCAGCCTTGATGATGGTTGGCTTTTCGAGCCAGGGAGCCGAGAGCGCGGTTGCAAACTTTGAACCAAACTCTCCGTGAACCAGTGCTTGGGCCTTCTTATCCGCCAGCGAGAATGCAGCCGCATCCCAAAAGACTGTGGAGCCACCATTTCCAAGGATTACCTCGTAACCGCTTGGAGCGCGGAAAAGCTCTAGAAGTCCATCGCGGATTTCTCCCACCATGTTCTTGATGGGTGCTTGGCGATGGCTGGTGCCCATCAGTGCAGCCCCGTGAGACATGAAGTTGGCTAGCTGTCCAGCTCGAGTTCTTGACGGCCCGCACCCAAATCTTCCATCTTTGGGAAGTAGTTGAGGATCAATGATGATATCGGCCATGTTGGCAAGTTTAGCTTTGGCCCCATTAGTCTGGCTTCGTGACAGACCTAATTGACACAACGGAGATGTACCTCAAGGCCATTTTGGAGCTTGAGGAAGAGGGCATCGCTCCAATGCGCGCCCGGATTGCCGAGCGCTTGGAACACTCTGGCCCTACCGTTTCTCAAACCGTGGCTCGCATGGAGCGCGACGGACTGCTGCACCTCAGGGATGATCGCCAGCTCGAATTCACTGATGAGGGTCGACTAACCGCGGTGGAGGTAATGCGCAAGCACCGTCTAGCCGAGCGTTTGCTCCTAGAGGTAATCGGACTGGATTGGGAGTTGGTTCACGAGGAGGCCTGCCGTTGGGAGCATGTGATGAGCGAGCAGGTGGAGCGGAAGCTCCTAACTCTGCTTTCTGACCCCACAACCTCCCCATACGGAATGCCAGTTCCAGGACTAGAACTTTTGGGTATGCCTCAAGCTCTAATGCAAGAAGTCACAGCAATTTCGGAGGTTGGCTCTGGTGAGTTCACGCTTGCTCGAATCGGAGAGCCTGTTCAGCTGGATGTCTTGCTTTTACGGCAGCTCCGAGAGCTGGGGCTAACGCCTGGAACCACAGTGCGGGTCGAATCCAACGGCCAGTGGTTTCTGGCCAGAGTTGGGGCCGATGAAGGTCTAACTTTGGATGTTGCAATCGCCGCCCACATATTTGTAAGCCCCAAACTGGCTTGAGTTATACTTTCGGAGCGGAAGTTCCAATGACTCACTCGGAGGATTCCTTTTGACCCAAACTGCTGACCAGCAGCATTCGCGCAAGGCCGCCAGGCGCGCGCGAGCAAAGACGAAGAAGCGCTCGGAGCGCTTATCTTTGCGCACCCTGGTCACCATGACTTCAGCCATGGGTTTGCTCGCCACCAGCGCGCTTCCTTCTTATGGATTCGACCCAGAGACAACTGCTCTGGCAGGCATCGCTCGAGACAGCAGCATCAAGGTTTCACAGGACACACTGCAGGGCCTCTCACTGGCAAACGCAGAGTCGGTTGAGTTCACTCGCGGAGAGTACTCCGAAGCAGAAGCATCTGAGTTCCAGGTCAACCGCCCAAGAGCTCGAATCTATAACGGCCCACTTGCAGAGGATTACATCCTCAAGCCGAGATTCACCTCGATCACCAGTGGAAACATCATGAAGGCTGCGGCTGAGCTGGTGGGAACCCCATACGTATTCGGTGGCGAGACCCCAAGCGGTTTGGACTGCTCCGGCTACGTGCTCTTTGTTTACTCTCAGTTTGGAATTGCACTGCCACACAGCGTTTACCAGCAGTCCAAGCTAGCCAAGAAGATTCCTGCCTCCGAGGCGGTCCCCGGTGACATCGTGGTCTTCAATGACTACAGCCACAACGGTATCTACGCTGGAAACGGTATGTATTACCACGCTCCTCAGCCAGGAGATCGAGTGAAGCTGGCCCCGATTTCGGTGACCCGCTACCACTTTGTCCGACTAGCTGACATTGTTGGCTAGGGCATTTTTGCCTAGAAAAGTTACCTAAACACTCGCGTTTCTTTACCGCACTTTCTGCGACACAAGTTTTACTCTGCTATCAGCTGTAGACCTTGGTTAGAGCGGAAGGAGTGACTATGCCAGCCAGAAAGCAATCCAAGCTGGGCAACTGGATCCATCTTCACTGTCAACCCGTTATATCCGTCGGGACTTCTTCGCGCGCTGCTTTTTGCAGCGCGTTTTTTGTTTCCGAGGGTCTTCTAGAAATCCTGCGAGCCGCGCGGGATATTTCACTAAGGAGAAACACGTGCGCACCCTTGTACTAAATGCTGGATACGAACCCTTGGCAGTTGTGTCGTTCAAACGAGCCTTGATTTTGGTGCTGAATCAAAAGGCAACGATTTTGGCGGGAGCCCAGGGCGAGCAGGTGCGAAGCGCCAGCGTGGAGTATGAGCTACCAACAGTGATTCTGTTGCAGCGC
Organism: uncultured Aquiluna sp.; assembly: GCA_964593635.1. Taxonomy (GTDB): domain Bacteria; phylum Actinomycetota; class Actinomycetes; order Actinomycetales; family Microbacteriaceae; genus Aquiluna. The sequence goes on along the minus strand of CAZQHT010000019.1, from coordinate 7,086 downwards.
TACGTGAGGATTCCAAATTCCCGCAAGATCCCGGTTAGTCGCAGGGGAGTGCTTCGCAGAGATAGCAACCGATGTGGCTACTGCGGCAAAGCGGCCAACACCATTGATCACGTGCTGCCAAAGTCTCGCGGTGGAGCGGACAGCTGGGAGAACCTGGTTGCCTGCTGCCTACGCTGCAACAATCTAAAGAGCGACAAGACCCCCGCCGAGATGGGCTGGGAGCTTAGGGTGACGCCAAAGATGCCGTCAGGAGTTATCTGGACAGTGCGGGGTGTAGAGCGAGAAGAACCTCACTGGCAGGAGTTCCTGCGCTATCCGCAGGCAGCCTGAGCCCAAACTCTTTGGTTCTAAAGCTCGGTGTGAGTTTCGATTCTTGAGGCAAGCACCTTATCGATTCGCTTGCCATCCATGTCGATAACTTCAAGCTTCCAAGACTCCCAGAACACTGAGTCACCTGGGTTTGGCATGCGACCAAGAATAAGAAGAATCAAACCGCTTAGGGTGTGGTACTTACCCTTGTCCTCTTCAGGAACTGACTCAAGTCCTAGGCAGTCCTTGAATTCAGGAATCGGGATTGCACCATCGAGTAGCCAAGAGCCATCATCTCGCTGCACGGCAGCCTGGCTCTCGTCATCAAACGGTGCCATTTCACCGATTAGCGCGTCAAGAATGTCTTGCAGGGTCACAAGGCCCTCAAGCTCGCCATACTCGTCCACCACGAAGGCAACCTGAGACTTGGTGACCTTGAACTGGTCAAGCAGATCCATACCGGTCAGGGTCTCCGGCACATACATTGCTGGCTGAAGGTTGTCGGTGAGGCTCAACTTGCCACCTCGAGCAACTAGACCCAAAGCAGCCTTGGCGTTCATGATTCCAACGATGTTGTCCAGATCGCCATCGCAAACCGGAATCCTTGAGCGACCGCCATCGGCAATCAGGTCAAGGTTTTCTTTATCTGAGTCGTGGATGTTCACGAACACGATGTCCGAGCGAGGCACCATCAATGAGCCAAGCTGGCGGTCGTCGAGACGGAAAACGTTCTTCACCATCTCGCGCTCTTGAGCTTCGATCAGACCTGCGACCGAACCCTCCTCGAGGATTGCCTCAATCTCGTCTTCGGTAACGGTGGCAGCCTGGTGGCGACCAATACCGAAGAGTCTCAGTAGCGCGTTGGTGGTGAAGCTCAGGAACTTCACAAAAGGCATTGTGGTCTTTGCCAGAAGCAGCATTGGTGCTGCAACGCGAGCAGCGATCTCCTCAGGGCGGGACTGACCAATGCGCTTTGGAACTAGCTCACCGAGGGTGATCGAGAAGTAGGTAACAACGATTACCACGAGCACTGTCGCCAGTGGGCCAGCAACCGCTTCAAGCATTCCGAAGGACTGCAGGGTTACTGCTAGTGGTGCGGCAAAGATTGACTCACCGACGATACCGGAGAGCAATCCGATCGATGTAATACCGATCTGGATGGTTGAAAGAAACTCTGTTGGATTCTCACTGATCTTCAGAGCCATGGCGGCGGACTTCTTGCCCTGCCCTGCCATTGCTGTGAGTTTTGCTCGCTTAGAGGTCAGAAGTGAAACCTCTGACATTGCTAGGAGTCCATTTATGAGAATAAGAAGGAGCAATAGGAAAATTTCCAAGGTATTGCTGCGGTCACCCCAATAACTAATAGTTGAAGGGACATCATTTCAGAGAAATGAGCGAAAAACAATTCAGTTTTTCATCCGTGTTGAAAATTGTGGCCCCGAGAAGAATCGAACTTCCGACACACGGTTTAGGAAACCGATGCTCTATCCACTGAGCTACGAGGCCTCAGGCGGGTTATAGATTACCTGCAATTCACCCTCGGTTGAAATTCAATCCCAAGCTCACCGGATTCGGGCATGAGATTTGGTACTCGGCTCCACATTCCTTTTTGGCTTTATCCCTTTGCAGGGCAAGCCGCCAGGGCGCAGCTCAATGTTGCTCTTAGGATTTAGCCCGTGGAGCTATCGACATTGGAAAAAGACTTATCAGCACTGGGTGGCCAGAACCCGCTGGTTGCTTTCGAGGTTTCAACTTTTGGCCAGGTGGATCTCACTCGAGCCCACCCCGGTGGACTCGCTCAGCTGGTTTCCGCTCGCTTCACGACAATCTCCAACCTGGTTCGAGATGGCGTTGCCCAAGACAGATCACTTTCTGCAACCAGAAGGATTAGAGCTAAGACCAAGCGGATTCGCGAGAGCTTTGGCCTAGAGAGCTGCTTCATCGCCGGTGGTCTGGTGGTTGATCACGCGAGTGGTCAAAAGATGCCAATCCTGCTTTGGCCAACCACCCTTATCCCCAAGGGCGATGACTACGAGGTAAGGATTGCATCGGATGCAATCTTGAATCCAGTTTTAGTAGAGCTGATCAGGTCACACCGACCCGACTTTAGGGAATCCGATCTAATCGCAGTTGCGCTTACAGGCCCAGACCTGATTCCAGTGGCCGTTTTGACATTGGTTGCCGAATTGCTATCAGTTCCAACCGTAGAGATTGAAAAGCAGTTGGTGCTGGGTAACTTCGTTCCGGACCTATCCCTGAACAAAACCCCAGCCTCCCCTGAGGGCTTCAACCAGGTCCTTTTGGGAGCCGAATCTCCTGCACCAGGTGCAGTGATGCCTATCGCCCTGGTGGCGAATGCAGACTCTCATCAGATTGCCGTGATTCAAAAGGCCACAACGGGTGCATCCTTCGCAGTCGAAACTCTTCCCGGGACTGGCTACATCCAAACCGTAATCAACCTGATGGCCACCCTTGCCCTGAGCAATAAGCGCATGTTGGTAATCGCTCCCAGAGAGCAGACCATCGACGAACTAGCAGAACGTTTTGCTCAACTTGGCTTGGCTGGTTTTGCGATTCGAAACACTGATGCCTGGGCAGATGCCGTAGCGGCAATCTCCCGAAACGAAAAAGCCACCATTGGTTTGGTGCCGCAGGCCGCCCAAGAGCTCGCCCAGGCGACCACAGAAGTAGAGAAGTATTTCTCCGCTGTTGGTAGCTCGAACCCTGAACTCTCGCTGTCTCTTACTCAGGCCCTAACCAAGCTGGCCGAGCTTTCCGCACTGCCCGATGCTCCAGTGAACTCAGCCCGAATCAGAACAGACCTACTAGCGGGTCTTCGTCACTCCGGGCCAGAGCTAGTCACCAGGGGCTTCGAGGCCGGACTCTATTCCTTTGGCCCGCAACACAGCCCATGGTTTGGGTCAAGATTTGGATCACAGGCCGATATTTCCACTGCAATCGCTGCCGCCAAGAGCTTGGCTGGCGAGGAGTTTAGAACTGTCAGCTACCAGATCAATCGTTACCTGACAGATCAGAACTTGGCGGCCTGCCAGAGCGTTGAGCAGTGGTCCAACCAGCTGCTTCTTCTTATGGGGATTCGCGAAACTCTAGACAAGTTTGTGCCGGCCATCTACGACCGGCCGCTCACCGAGATGATCGCAGCAACCGCCCCACGCGGTGAGCGTGGGGAACTCTCTGGAGCTCAAAGGCGAAGGTTCAAAAAGCTGGCCAAGGACTACATCCGTCCTGGCTCCCAGCTGGCTAACCTGCACGCAGCGTTGATTGCGGCAGAGCAGCAGCGGACCCTCTGGCTGGAATTGAATCAGACCCAAGCCCCACCGACAGTTCCTCTGGGACTCAACGATGCGAAGCAAAAATTTGACCAGGTGCTCAAGACTCTTGAGTTGCTGCAGCGTCACCTAGACCCAAACCCAGACTTTGAACTGCTAACCCGGTTGAGCTTTGAGGAGCTCGCTGAAAAGCTGAACCAGCTGGCCAGCCAAACGCAAGTTTTGGATCAGCTGCTGGATCGCGAACCTTTGCTTCAGGAGCTCAGAGCAGCGGGCCTAGGGGACTTGGTCGCCGAACTTTGCGTTATCTCGCCTACCGAAACACGAGCGCTTGCAGAGTTTGAACTTTGTTGGTGGCAGTCGGCTCTCGAGGCAGTGGTTGCCGGCAACCCTCAGATTTTGGAATACACCGCTGAGCGAATTGCAGATGTCGAGTCACGTTTCGACAAGGCAGCAGAGGCTCAGATTGCCGAAAGCGCAGCCAGGGTCGCAGAGAAGCTAGCCCTGGATTGGAAGCAGTCGCTGCTCAAGCATCCGGCACAAGCTGATGAACTTCGTAATCAGCTCCGAACCAGAAAGCTATCGATTCGAGCCGGGCAACGATCGGGACCAGTTTGGAAAGCATTGGCTCCTGCTGTGATTTGCTCACCGCTGAGGGTTCACGAACTCAGTGGCGAGACCTTCGATGTGTTGTTGGTTTTGGATGCTGCTGCCACCGGTGTTGCAGAGGCAATGTCCGCGATGCAGCTTTGCGAGCAGGTCATTGGTTTTGGTGACCCCGCCATTTCAGCGCCAGAGAACTTCGACACCATTGCAAGAGCAAATCAGACCTACGTTGAGTCCAGCCGAGAGTCCGTCTTCACCATGCTGTCAGAGCGGTTCGGCTCGCTAGCTATTTGCTCCAGCTACCGAACCGAAGGTCAGGTGATGGGCAACTACCTAAACCAAAACTTCTATCAGAACCGCCTCACTTTGGAGCCAAGCGCAGCTTCGCTTTTTGGAACCACAAATCTTGAGCACATTGAAATTCGGGATGACTCAAGGGCCACCTCAACCATCGAGGGGGCAACCGAGTCTCTGGATGCAGAGGTAGCAAAAGTAGTCGAGCTGGTAATTAACCACGCCCGCTGGACCCCTGACCAATCACTGATGGTTGTCACCCCATCTAGATCCCATGCAGACCGAGTGCTCGCGGGAGTGCAGCAGGAAGTGCTGAGCCAAGCCCAGCTAGCTGAGTATTTCGATGCCCACGGCAGGGAAAAGTTTGAAGTTTTGGCGATGAGCGAGATTGTGCATCGGATTGCGGATCGAGTCATCTTTAGCGTTGGTTTTGGAAGAACTCCGGAGGGCCGAATCTCTGGAACGCTTGGAGATTTCAACTCTCCGCATGCGGCCAGGTGGATGGTAAATCAGATTGCTTCGGCAAGAAAACGATTGACTGTCGTCTCCTGCTACAACTTCGAAGACTTTGCCGGTGGCTCACTCCCAGAGAATCAACTCTGGCTCAAGGATCTGATTGCCCCTTCTTTCCTATCCGAGTCAAGACCAGGTGAGCCAGATCCGCTTCTGAAGGACCTATCGCTGCGACTGCAAAAGCTTGGGCTCAACGTTGAATTGAACTTTGCTGGTCGCATCTCACTCGCGGTTTCATTCGGACAGCGCGCTGCGGTTGTGGACCCTGACTGGGCCCTCACGGGAGCAAGTTGGGACGAAAAACTTCGACTCCGACCTGGGCTACTCAGGGCTATGGGCTGGGAATACCTCAGGGTCCACGCACTCGAGATTTTTGCAAGACCTCAGGATGTTGCAAACCGAATCGCAAAGCAGCTTGGGGTTGATGTTGAAAAGAGCAAGCAGCCATTGTTTGAAGAGAAGGCTTTCGAGGACACTGCCTCCGCATGGGGAGACCCAGATGATTCAAACGATGATCGGCTTCGCGATGACAAGCCGCCGCACTGGGGTTAGTCCGAGCTAGAACTCGCTGGTTTGGCAGAATCAGTTCTGTAGAAGCCGGAACCCTTGAAGCTCACTCCTAGGTTGCCAAACTGCTTGCGCAGTTCACCGCCACATTTTGGACACTCGGTTAGGGCTGCATCGGAGAAGTCCTGCTGGACCTCAAAGCCGTCTTCACAGCTTTTGCAGACGTAAGCGTAAGTTGGCAATTTTTCCTCCGGCCGCTAATTCTATGTAAATCGGTTAGTGGTTTAGGTGCCTGATTGCTGAGGGCGAAACCGAGCCGTTCATCTTGAGGTCATGGTCCTCGGTCGGAACCAGCTCCAGAAATTCTTCATCGAAGATAACGGCAAAGCGAGGAACTGCACTCCCAAAAAGTGCACGGTCGTAATAGCCACGACCCTTGCCCAGTCGATTACCAAAATTGTCGATTGCCATCGCCGGCACAAAAATCAGATCTGCCGAGTTCAGGCTGACCGCTGGCCCACTTGGCTCCAGAATTCCGAAGGTGGACTTGCTGGCTGGACCAGAAGCAAACTCCAAAGTGTCCCCGGTGACTCTTGGGGTGATCAGAGTTTTTCCAAGCAACTCGACCCAATTGTTGAAGTCTGTGGTGTCGGGCTCCGAGGACATGGGCCAATAGGAGGCGATGGTTTCAGCGTTGAGCTCAAGGGTCAATCGAATCAGATTCTCAGTCAAACCCTGGCTGGAGTGAGGCCTAAGAGCACGCAGTGTTTCTCGAAGGTTTTCCTTTTTGGCCGATTCCATAGAGGTAATCTTGCCAGCATGTGGGCGAACAAAAGACTGACTCATGGAGATATCTCCCTGAGGAAGCTTTCCCGCCTTGATTTTCCAGTACTAAATCGCCTTCTCCACGAGGATCGCGAGTGGCTGGAACCCTGGGAAGCCACCACCCCTGGAATCCGAAGGGCACTGGATGTGAAGTGGTTGATTCGTTCCCTGGTTGAGCAGTCCAAAGAGGGTTCGGGTATCGCGTTCGTGATCGAGTACGAGGGTGAAGTTGTTGGTCAACTGAATGTTGCAAACATCTTGCACGGCTCGGTTTCCTCCGGCACTATCGGCTACTGGATCGCCAAAGATTTTGCAGGGCTGGGTATCACTCCGACTGCAGTTGCCCTTGCAATCGATTACCTCTTTGCGGAGCTTGGCTTGCACCGGGTCGAGATCGACATTCGGCCAGAGAATGTCGCAAGCCTTCGAGTTGTTCAAAAACTGGGGCTGAGACACGAGGGCACCAAATTGCGCTTTATCCACATCGATGGGGCCTGGCGCGATCACCATGTCTTTGCCATCACCCAGGAAGAGCTTCCTGGATCAATGCTGCGAAGGCTTTAGAACACGCCCCGTCAATGGGGAGCAAAGCAGCATTTAGGCCATATCTTTTTCACATGAACAATTCGGTCGGCTTGGGTGGAATTACCCTCATCATTGCCGCCGTTGTGTGGTTGATGATTTTCGTCCCCGGCTACACCAAAAGATCTCAGGTTAGAGAGACCGCAGCCCTAGTTCAGGC
>CAZQHT010000018.1:0-18601 GCA_964593635.1 uncultured Aquiluna sp. | reverse complement strand
TCATGGTTTGAACCCCAATCTGTGCGCGAGTCGGGACTTGAACCCGCACGTCCTTGCGAACACTGACACCTGAAGCCAGCGCGACTACCATTTCGCCACTCGCGCTAAGGGCGGATGCCCCTGCAGCAGGGCTTGAGATTAGCAGAGAAATCAAGGGGTTGGAAGGGGAGTCTGGGTAGACTTACCAACACCCAGAGCACAGGGAAGAGGTCTTTGGTGAGCTTTCTGGAAAGAGCCGAGGAACGCATTGAACTGGCATTCAGTTCTGTGTTTGCTCGACTCTCAAAAGCCGAGCTTCAGCCGGTAGAGCTGACCCAAGCGGTTCGCAATGCTATGGACCAAGCAGCCAAGCAAGTCCAAAACGATCGAGTCTTAGTTCCACACAGATATTTGGTGCTGGCAGCGGCTGTGGACGCAGCCAAAATCTCTCCCGCAATGCTCAACGCCATCAAGACTGAAGTCGCGATGCATGCAGCCAAACAGGGTTACAGACTTGCGGGAGAACTCTCGCTAAAGCTTGAGGTTGATTCCAAGGTTCCACGTGGCCAAGTCAAGGTGGGCACAGCTGGAGCAGCCAAGTCGGTTAGCTGGAAACCAGCGCTTTTGGTTAACGGTCAGCGGATAGCGCTGAGAGTCGGAACCACCACTGTTGGAAGAGACCAGTCGGCTGATATCGCCCTGGATGACCGAGGCTTGAGTCGCGTGCACTTTGCGGTGGCATGGAACGGTGAAGTTGCTGCCATTCGAGACAGCCAGTCAACCAACGGGACTTTTGTGGATGGTGTTCGCATCTCCGAGGTAGTGCTTCGGGCAGGCAGTGTGATTACTGCCGGCCGATCAGAAATAATCTTTGAACTTGTGGCTCAGGAGGCGACCGAATGAGTGAACTAGCGCTGTTTTTAGTTCGTATTGGTTTTGTCGCGGTGCTGTGGATCTTCATCCTTAGCCTGCTCTCAGTCATTCGAGCCGACCTCTACGGACGCCGAGTGATCAGCAAGATCGCCAGACAGAATGCACCCAAGTTGGCCTCTGCTGGGATTGCCGGTTCGGTTGCATCGCTGGGCATCGAAGATGGCAACGTTTTTGAGCCCACTCAGATTTCAGTACTCACCGGCAGAACTGCTGGAACCACAATCCAGATTGACGGCAAGCGCGAGCTCTTGATTGGGCGCAGCACCGGCTGTGACATGGTGCTCAGTGATGAGTTTGCTTCAAACACCCACGCCAAGCTGGTTTTGGTTGGTGAGGACTGGGTTCTCCAAGACCTCAGCTCAACCAACGGCACTTTTCTAGAGGGCAAGAAGGTGACCACTCCACAAACCATTCGAGCGGGAATGACCATTCGAATCGGAACCACAAACTTTGAGCTGAGGGCCTAGCACTTGGCAATCAAAACCATTGGCTACGCAGCCAGCGACATTGGCAAGCATCGCGCAACGAACCAGGATTCTGGCTACTCGGGCTACCAGCTTTTCTTTGTTGCCGACGGCATGGGCGGTCACGCCGGAGGTGACATCGCATCAGCGATTGCCTCTCAGCGAATCGCACTCACGGATGCGAAATACGAAAACATCGAGGAGGCGATCGAGTCTCTGAAGACTGGCATTCTTGAGGCCAACGCGATGTTGGCATCAACGGTCCAGGAGCACCCCGAACTTGAGGGCATGGGCACCACTTTCTCTGGTCTCTACCGGCACGGTAACCAGATCATCACCGCTCACATCGGCGATAGCCGCATCTACCTCGCTCGCGATGGTGAAGTTAGACAAATCACCGCCGACCACACCTTTGTTCAAAAGCTCGTGGACATGGGTCGCATCACGCCGGAAGAGGCCCTAACCCACCCTCGCCGCAGCGTCTTGATGCGGGTGCTTGGTGATGTTGCAGGCGAGCCCGAGCTAGATGTCGCAATCTTTGACACCCTGCCCGGTGATCGCTGGATGCTTTGCAGTGATGGTCTTTGCGGAGTAGTCCCTGACGGAGTGATGAACGGGATTCTGAACTCCAAGGTCCCAGCCGAAGAAGCAGCCGAGCTGCTGGTCGGGGAAGCGCTTGAGTTTGGAGCTCCAGACAACGTGACAGTTGTCATTGCCGACATTGTGCGCTCCACGGTCTCTACCGATTACGACCCCTCGGCAACATTTGTCGGTTCCGCTGCCAGCGAGGTAGTTATCGAGGAGCGCAGGGGTGGAAAGATTCTCCGCCTGTTCTCGCCAAAGGCACTGCTCGAACTGCTGCAGACTCCTCAGGACCAGACCGAATACGCGCCAGAGTCAGAGGAGCTGCTAGACAAGATCCTTTCCGAAACCAGACGGAAGATCAGATTTAAGTCGATTCGGATCCTGCTGAGTTGGATGCTACTGGCCAGCATTCTGTTTGGCATTGGCTATGCCGCCTACTCGTATACCCAGACCCGCTACTACATCTCCTCATACGAGGGTCAGGTGACCATCTTCCAAGGAATCCGAGAGTCTCTCGGTCCCTTCAAGTTCTCCAAGCCATACCTGGTGTCCGAACTCGACATCGTTGACCTCACGCTCTTTGAGCAGGACCTTGTAGAGCGCTCAATCTCAACCGAGTCGCTTGACGACGCAAGACGCATTTTGGAACAGCTGAGGGTGGGTATTGATGAGTAATACCTCTCTAACCCAGGCAATACCGAAGCTTCTGAAGGCGGTTCCGCGCTCAAGAAACTTCGAGGCTGTGCTGCTGTTTTGGGTGAGCGGTATTCAGGCTTTCGCACTCGCTCAGGTGCAGCTGGCTGTTTTGCAAAAACTCAGCTGGGACCTGCTGTTCTACTGGGCCGTGCCAACCATCGGTGCAATTTTTGTGCACTGGGTCTTGCGCAAGCGGGCTGTTAGCGCGGATGGGCTAATTCTTCCGCTGGCTTTCCTAATCAATGGTCTGGGCATTGCAATGATTTATCGACTGGATCTGGCTGAAGCCTCCCGGGGTGGCACTGCGCTATTTGCCGAGCGTCAGGTTTGGCTCACCCTGACAGCAATGATTGGTGCGGCGGCGATTGTTCGATTTGTTCCAAACCACATCAAACTGCGCCGCTATCCATTCATCGCTGGCATCGCCGGCCTGTTGCTTCTGATTCTTCCCGCGCTTCCTGTGATTGGGCAGACCAGAAACGGCGCAACGCTTTGGATAGCAATTGGAGATCTCAGCTTCCAGCCTGGCGAAATTGCCAAGATTCTTCTGGCGGTTTTCTTCGCCGGCTATCTGGTTTCGAGAAAAGACTCATTGAGTGAGATTGGTTCTCGCGTCATGGGTATGAAGGTTCCTAGGGCCAAGGATCTGGGACCGATCATGGTTATCTGGATTGCATCAATCGGGGTCTTGGTTTTGCAGCGCGACCTTGGAACTTCAATTCTTTACTTTGGGCTGTTCTTGGTCTTGATCTACACCGCCACCGGTAGGGCTTTCTATGTTGGGGTTGGGGTAATCATGATGATTACCGGAGCTCTGGTGGCCTCGAGGATGTTTGACTACGTATCCAGAAGGTTTGACGCCTGGCTTGATCCATTTGCAGCCGAAAACTACAACGCAGCCGGGGGTAGCTATCAACTGGCCCAAGCCCTGTTTGGCTTTGCCAACGGTGATGTGATTGGCACGGGTCTAGGTGGTGGCTTCCCACAGCTGATTCCGCTTGCTGAGAGCGACTTCATCCTTGCCGCACTGGGCGAAGAACTTGGGCTGGCGGGCATCTTCGCGATTCTCTCGATGTTCTTGCTTCTGATATACCGCGGGTTGCGAATCGCTAACTCGCATCCGGATGACTTCTCCCGCCTACTCTCGACCGGTCTTTCGTTTGTAATTGGACTTCAGGTGTTTGTGGTTGCGGGCGGAGTTATGGGGCTACTGCCGCTAACCGGACTAACCACCCCGTTTTTGGCAGCTGGTGGATCATCACTGCTTGCGAACTGGGCAATTGTCGCTCTTCTCTTGGTCATCTCTGACTCTTCCCTCCGGAGGCCGGCATGAATCGGCAAGTGAGAAGGGTGGGTCTAGTTCTAGTTCTGATGTTCCTGTCACTTTTTGTGATGGCCAGCTCAATCCAGGTGCTGCGCTCCGATGCTCTCTACCAAGACTCGAGGAACGTTCGCGCTTCTTACGAAACCTATAAAACTCAGCGCGGTCCGATCTTGGTCGGCGGAGTTCCAGTTGTTGAGAGCATCCCCTACAACGATGCCTACCGATTCCTGAGAAAGTACGAGTCGGTTATCTACTCCCCAATCATGGGTTACTTCTCGCTATTCAATGGCAGCTCGGGGCTTGAGCGCTCAATGAACTCCTACCTATCGGGTCAGTCATCGGCCCAGTTCTTCGAGCAAATCAACGCCCTGCTTGATGGAAAGCCGGTGATTGGCGCGGCGGTAGAGCTCACAATTGACCCCGATATCCAGCGCGCTGCCTGGGATGCGCTTGGCAACCGCAAGGGTGCGGTGGTGGCAATCGAGCCAAGCACCGGCCGAATCCTCGCGATGGTTTCAAAGCCAACCTTTGATGCAAACAAACTTGCGGGACACCTCTACGAACCAGCCAACGAGGCATTCCTTGGCAACAATGAAGATGAGAATCAGCCGCTAATCAACAGGGCAATCGAGGGTGACCTATATCACCCAGGTTCAGTTTTCAAGTTGGTGGTTGCTGCCGCAGCTCTGGAGTCCGGTCGCTACACCGTAGCGAGCAGCTTCCCAAACCCTGAGAGCTATCTACTCCCTGGAACGGCAACCGAGATTCAGAACTCCGGCGACAAGAAGTGTGGTCCTGGAGACACCGTGACCCTAGAAGTTGCGCTGATTCGCTCCTGCAACATCCCATTCGCAGCTCTTGCGGTTGCACTTGGTCAGGATCGAATCCGCGCGCAAGCTGCCCTGATGGGTTTTGGTGCGGACCTATCAATCCCAATGAAGGTCACTCCGAGCATCTACCCCGAAGCCTTGGATGAGGCGCAAACCGCACTCACTGGGTTTGGCCAGTTTGACGTGAGGGTAACCCCACTTCAGATGGCCATGATTTCCGCAGCGATTGCGAACCAAGGTGTGATGATGCAGCCCCAGATTGTGCGGATGGTGGTTGCTTCAAACCTAAATGTCTTGCTTGACCCTCAGCCCAGGGTGCTTTCTGTTCCAATGTCTCGACTAACGGCTGGATACCTAACTCGCATGATGGTTGACTCCGTGGAAATCGGTGTTGCTAAGCGGGCTGGTATCCCAGGTTTCGCGGTGGCAGGCAAGACAGGTACTGCGCAGAATGGGGCACTTGACCCCTACACCCTCTGGTTTACCGGGTTTGCACCAGCGGCTGACCCCAAGGTTGCAGTGGCAGTGGTGGTTGAAGATGGCGGTGGCATTGGCCAAAACGGCACCGGCAACCAGATCGCAGCTCCGATTGCAAGAGCTGTGATGGAGGCGGTGTTGAACAAATGAAGCCAGCAGTAGGCCAGCTCTACGGCGACCGCTATCGCCTGAAACTTCGCATTGCCGTCGGCGGTATGGGTGAGGTTTGGCAAGCTGAGGATGAACTGATCCTTAGAAACGTTGCCATCAAGATTTTGAAACAGGAGTACTTGGGTGATCCCATGTTCTTGGAGCGGTTTAGAACCGAGGCCAAGAGTGCTGCGCTAGTTGAGCACGAGGGCATTGCACAGGTCTTTGACTATGGCGAGGACACCGGTTCTGCCTACCTAGTTATGGAGTTGGTGCCGGGCGAGTCAATGTCCAGGCTTATCGAACGAGACCGCAAGCTCGCTGAAGAGACGGTGCTTGACATCATTGCCCAGACCTCAAGGGCGCTTGCTGCCGCTCACGCCCGTGGATTGATTCACCGCGACATCAAGCCCGGCAACCTACTCATCACCCCAGACGGCAAGGTGAAGATCACCGACTTTGGTATTGCCAGGGTTGGGGATCAGGTTCCGCTAACCAAAACCGGGCAGGTAATGGGGACGGTTCAGTACCTCGCGCCAGAGCAGGCAACCGGAAAGCCTTCTACTCCGGCCACCGATCTCTACTCCCTTGGAGTAGTTGCCTACGAGGCGCTGGCAGGAAAGCGCCCATTCACCGGCGAAAACCAAATGGCAATTGCGATGGCCCACATCAACGAGATGCCGCCGGCACTTCCCGAGGGCATTGACCCCAGGGTTCAAAACCTTGTGCTGTCCTGCCTTGCAAAAAAGCCAAACCAAAGGCCCGAGTCCGCAACCTCCCTAGCAATTAGGGCAGAAGCGTTGCTTCGCGAGAAGCGCAGGCCTGGCTATCAGCCAAGTTCTGGCTCGGCTGGTAAAGATGAGACCACCATCACCGAGGTGATTCCGACCGACACTGCCCAGTTACCAAAGGCGCCGGGAGTTTGGCCTTGGATCGCTACGGTTGGCCTGCTTGGCATTACCGCAATTGTGGTCATTGTCGCAATCCTCTCGGACCCAGACACCGACTCAATTCCAGCGCCAAGCCCGTCCCCGAGCGAATCGGTTGTTTCAGAGAGCGCGACAACCTCAGAAACTGCAACCGAGAGCCCTGCTCCAAGGGACATCCTGATTTTGCGCTCCGACATCATCGGCGGCAACCTCTCCGATGTGACGGCAAGGCTTTCGGAGCTTGGAATGCGGGTGAATGCCATTCCAGGTGAACTAATTCCTGGCACCGACCCGAGAGTTAGAACGGTCTATGCGGTTAGCCCAACTGGAAACATCGAGGTTGGCACCGTTATTGACATCACCTACTACGTGGGGGATGTGGAGAATCTTCCGGTTGAAATCCCAGATCCAGACACCGACACAACCAGTCCGGCAGTTACAGACTCCGGATCGGTCCAAGGGGAATCGGGGTCTGATGGCTAAGCAGAGTTGCCACCGAGTCGTGGAGGAACATCTCAGGAACCAAAAACTAAACTTCTCAAGGCAGAAAGAGCAATTTTGAACGAGAACGAAAGACTAATCGCCGGACGATACCGTCTCGGCGCCTTGGTTGGCCGCGGGGGCATGGCTGAGGTTTTCGAAGGATATGACACTCGCCTTGGCCGCACCATTGCAATCAAGCTGCTCAAGTCAGACCTAGCCAACGACGCAGGTTTCGAAGCTAAGTTCCGTCAAGAGGCTCAGGCCAGCGCTCGAATGGCCCACCCAACGATCGTTAGGGTCTACGACGCCGGCGAGGAAGAGACCATTGACGAGAACGGTCAGGCTCGCAAGACCCCGTTTATCGTCATGGAATTAGTTCGCGGTCAGTTGCTTCGTGAGGTTATTCACCAGGGCAAGGTTGAAACTTCCAGGGCAATCAAGTACGTCAGCGGCATTCTCACCGCACTAGAGGTTTCTCACAACGCAGGTGTTGTGCACCGAGACATCAAGCCCGCCAACGTCATGATCGGCGAGGGCGACACCGTAAAGGTGATGGACTTTGGTATTGCCCGCGCAATATCGGACAACTCAACCACTCAGGCTGCAACCGGCGGAATCATGGGCACAGCCCAATACTTCTCGCCCGAGCAAGCTCGTGGTGAGAGTGTGGATGCTCGCACCGACCTTTACTCAACCGGTGTGATTCTTTACGAGCTGCTAACTGGAAGACCGCCATTCACTGGCGAAAGTGCAGTTTCAGTTGCGTACCAGCATGTTTCAGAGGCTGTTACTCCTCCTTCTCAGTTCAACCCAGCAGTCAGCCCAGAGCTAGACGAGGTTGTGTTGCGCGCGATGGCCAAGGAGCGCGACAGTCGCTTCCAGTCTGCGGTTGAGTTCAGGGAGCACCTTCTGGCAGCTGGTTCAAGCACGGCCAGTACCCCGATTGTCCCAACCCCGGTAGCAGACCGCACCGAGGTAATCAGCACCCCAACCTCGGTTTTGGATCCAAGCAACACCGATGAGCTGCAGCTTGGATTCCAAACTGCACCGAATGACACTGTCTCCACCGCCACCACCAGCAAGATCGGTGTCGGCGTGATGTGGGGACTTGGCACGGGTGTAGCCGTAATTCTGGTTGGACTGCTGTTCTGGGTGATGAGTATTGGTGGAGGTAGCTCCAACCCGATCAACCCAGGCGGAATTGTCGTAACCAGCGTCGAGGGCTCACTGTATGAGGATGCCTTCAACACATTGACCGAACAAGATCTTCTAGTTCTTAGGGTCTACGAGAAGAGCGACACTGTTCCTGAGGGAGTGGTTATCCGCCAGGAGCCAGCTGCTGGAACCAATGTTTTGGCAAACACCCCGGTCACCCTCTATGTTTCAAGCGGTGCCACCGAGGTGACGGTCCCTAATGTGATCTCGATTCAAGAGGCCGCGGCTGTCGCACTGATTGAAGCCCAGGGTCTAACCATCGGAACCATCACGGTTATATCCAGCGCTACCGTCCCAGAGGGAATCGTTATCGCCTCCGACCCTGCAGTTGGCCAGAAGCTCCCGCTTGGAAGCGTGGTGAATCTAACGCTCTCAAACGGAAAGGTCTTGGTTCCAGATGTTAGGAACCTAACGGTTTTGGAGGCGCGAACCATTCTCACCGCCACCACCATCGGCTACACGGTTTCGATTGAGATTGTCGATGCACTTACATGCACAGGCACCCCTGGAAACGTAGTTGTAGAGCAGTCGGTACTGCCAGGAGAAGCCCCACAGCTGCAGAACATAGTTCTGTATGTGCAATGTGTGGGCGGAACACCTTCACCAACGCCGACTCCGACGCAGACCACCCAGGGTTAGTTAGCGATTCTTGGACTTAGAGTGGCGGCCTTCTGGCGCGCTCCCTCTAGACCAAGGCTCTCAAGCCAGTTTGCGAGCATCGTGTAACCACCCTCGGTCATGACCGACTCGGGGTGGAATTGAACTCCAAAAATTGGCTTGGACTCATGCTGCATGCTCATGATCACTCCGGACTCAGTCTCTCCGGTAATCACTAGCTCAGCTGGGACTGTGTCCCTCACCACGGCAAGTGAGTGGTATCGAGTTGCGTTGAAGCCCTGCGGCAATCCCGCAAAGATTGGGCTGTCGTGGTGATTGACCTTTGAAATCTTGCCGTGCATAAGCTCTGGTGCGCTAGATACGGTTGCACCCATGGCCTCGGCGATTGCCTGATGGCCAAGACACACGCCAAAAACTGGATAGTTCGACTCGAGTGCCAGCTTGACTGTGGGGATTGATAACCCTGCGTCGGCTGGAGTTCCAGGTCCCGGGGAAATCAAGACCGCATCGAACTTTGCAAGCAATGCGGGAAGCTCTGCCTCGGTGACAGCATCGTTGCGAATAACCTCAGTCTCGGCTCCCAACTGCTGCAAATAGCCGTTGAGCGTGTAGACGAAGCTGTCGTAGTTGTCTAAAACGAGGATGCGCACCATGGTGGGAATAGCCTAATCGGAGCCAGATGACTAAACTTCTGGCATGCCTGAATCATCTTCAAGACGCAAGCCAAAGTCCGAAGCACCTGCACGTCCAGTGGTAACTAACGAGGACGAAGCAGAGAACCCAACCTGGTACAAGGTGACCATGTTTGGATTCATGATTTTTGGTCTTCTATGGATTTTGACCTTCTACATCTCGAGCGCTCGCTACCCGCTGGGCAGCGCATCGCCGCTTGACCTATCCAACTGGAACATCCTGATTGGATTTGGCATTGCAATGGTGGGCTTTGTTATGACCACCAAGTGGAAGTAACTAGATCCACTCAAGAATTCTGTAGTAGCTGAGCCCCGCAAGGGATGCCCAGATCAACAAGACCCCAAACCCTCGACTAACGAGCTGTTTGGGGTTTCTGTTATTCGCGTAAACCAAGGCCATTAGAACTCCTGTGAGTAGGCCTCCAAGGTGGCCCTGCCAAGAAATACCATCCACGAAGAACCCCATCGAAAAGTTGATGGCGATCAGAATGAAAATCTGTGAGGGGTTTCCACCGATGCTGCGCTGGACTATGAAGTAGGCGCCCATCAGGCCGAAAAGTGCTCCAGATGCTCCCACAACTGGGATAGCCGGGTCTGATAGCCACAGAACAGCTACCGATCCTCCGATGATGGAGGTCAAATAAAGCAGTAAGAACCTGAGCGGGCCGAGCATTGGCTCAAGTTGACGCCCGAAGATCCAGATTGCGTAGGAGTTCAGCAGGATGTGGAACGGGCCGTTCCAGTCGTGAACAAAGCCCGCTGTAAGCATTCGCCATGGTTCATATGGCGTAAACAGGGGTGCGAAGAAGAACTGGTTGGTGAACAAATAGCCCAGAGGCGAGATTTGGCCCAGCCAAATCAGCACATTCAGCGTCAGCAGAGCGCCGGTGATCGGCGCGCTGCTGCGCTTCAGGGCTTTGAGCACTTAGGCCTTTTCGATTGTGACGCTCTCGATAACCACGTCGTCAAGTGGACGATCGCGGCCATCGGTTGGTAGCAAGCCGATTTTGTCGACAACCTTGCGGCTGGCCTCGTCTACTACCTCACCGAAAACGGTGTGCTTCCCGTGCAGCCAAGTGGTTGGTGCAACGGTGATAAAGAACTGTGAGCCGTTGGTTCCTGGGCCAGCGTTGGCCATTGCCAACTTGTATGGCTCCTGGAAGGTGAGCTCTGGGTGAATCTCGTCACCGAACTGGTAGCCAGGGCCACCCATTCCGGTTCCGGTTGGGTCTCCGCCCTGAAGCATGAACCCCTCGATAACTCGGTGGAAAATTACGCCGTCGTAGAGGCCCTTGCCGCTAACGGTTTCACCGGTGCGTGGGTCCTTCCAGTCTTTGCTTCCGGTCGCTAGACCTTCGAAGTTCTCCACGGTCTTAGGTGCGTGAAGGCCAAACAGGTTGATCTTGATTACGCCGTGGTTGGTGTGCAGGGTTGCTATTGAAGTGTGAGAAGTCATGGCGCAATTCTGCCATGCATTTGGGTGCTTGCACTTTATTGAACACTTGTTTAGTCTTTTCGGGTGGCCCTAGATTCCCGAGCTCAAGTAATCGAAGTTGCGACCGCAGCATTTGCGCGCGATGGCATTGCAACTACCAGCCTGCGGGCTATCGCCAAGGAGGCTGGGGTTAGCCCAGCGCTAGTGGTGCATCACTTTGGATCTCGCGAAAAGCTAATTGAGGACTGCATAATCAAGGCTCTGGGCCTGTGGGTATCGGAGAAACAAGAGTTTGTAGATGTTTCACTCTCAACCGCCCTTGCCAAGTGGCAGGGCGCGATTGCAGAGCACGGGGTGAAGCTTCAGTTCTTCAGACAGGTGCTGATAGCTGGCGGTGAGCCGGCAAACATCCTCTTCTCAAGGATGGTCAAGGAGTCAGAGATGATGATTCAAGCCCAGATTGACAAGGGGCAGATGCGAAAAGCGGAGAATCTTCCAGACTTGGCACTTTTGATGACCCTGAATGGGTTGGCGCCGCTGCTTCTGCAGGACCAAGTCAATAACCACTTGGGTGGCAACTTCCTTGAGCCCGAACTCGGTGGTCGATTAGCCGCCGCAAACCTGGAGATCTACCGCAGGGGCATCTACAAGAGCACCGAGGACAAAGCTGCGAAAAAGAAAAAGAAGAAAGCGGGTAAGAAATGACCATCGCCATCTCATTTGAGGGGCTGGTGAAGCAATACGGCAAGCAAAAGGCCGTTGATAACCTCACCGCCTCGGTTCAGGCTGGGCGAATCACTGGATTCCTGGGTCCAAACGGAGCCGGAAAGTCGACTTCGCTGCGCTGCTTGGTTGGTTTGAGCAACCCAACCAGCGGTTCGGTCAAGATTCTTGGTTCCGACTATCAGTCTCTGGACAATCCCCTGTCCAGAGTTGGCACGGTTTTGGACAGCCGCGGCTTTCACCCTGCCCTGACTGGTAAGCAGAATCTAAAGGTGGTTGCCGCTGCCGCAGGGATTCCAGATAGCAGAGTTGATGAGGTTCTCGCTCTGGTTGAGCTAACCGATGCCCAGGACAAGCGCATGAAGAACTATTCGCTTGGAATGAAGCAGCGCCTCGCACTGGCGGGGGCAATCCTTGGAGATCCAGAGATTCTGATCCTGGATGAGCCGGCTAACGGCCTAGACCCAGCGGGCATTGCCTGGCTTCGAAACTTCCTGCGCAACCTGGCGGCGGGAGGCAGGACCATCCTGGTTTCTTCCCACCAGCTTGCGGAGCTCCAGAACACGGTTGACGACGTGATCGTGATCCATAAGGGCAAGTTGATTGCCCAGGGAACCATTGCCGAAGTGAGGGGAGAAGGCACTCTGGAAGAGGCCTTCCTAAAGCTAACCCAGGGAGAGTTGTCATGAATCTGTTGAAATCTGAATGGCGCAAACTGATCTACGTTCGCGCTCACTGGGGACTTCTGCTAGCGGCTGCCTTTATCTCAGCGCTATCAGTTGCGGTAACGCCATTTGTGATCGATAGCTCAGAGGAGCTGTTTGGTTTTGGCCTAGAGCAGCAGCAAGCTGTTGACTCGGTCTACGCCAACGGCATCTCGGGCTTTGTCTTTGCAATCATCTTGGGCATCATGCTTATGGCTGGTGAGTTCAGGCACGGAACCGCTGTAGCAACCTTCTTGACCGCGCCAAAGCGCGGTTCGGTAGTTCTCGCCAAACTGGCCATGGCCGCATTTGGTGGAAGCATGCTCATGCTAATTTCGGCCGTTCTGAGCTTCGCAGCTGGTTTCATCGCCCTGCAGAGCTTCCCCGAGGCGGCAGAGCCGAGTGAAAACCTGTTTGTGAACACCCTTCTGGCATCTTTGTTGGCGGGAGCGGTACTCGGTGTGATGGGAGTTTCGCTGGGGACACTGATTAGAAACCAGATGCTCGCCATCGTTGGGTCACTGGTCTACCTATTCATCATCGATCCGGTCTTGTTGACCTTGGTTCCGGAAGCGGGAAAGTGGTTCCCATCTGGTCTGATCACAGCAATGCTTTCGCTGGAGATAGACGCTCCAGCACTTGGACTAAACACCTCTGATTACCTACCCGCTCTGACCGCGACCCTTGTCCTGCTTGGGTACGGAGCGGTGTTTGCAATCACCGCATGGGCGACCAGTCTGAAGCGAGACATCGAATAATCACTGCACTGGTGGTTAGATAGCCACATGAGCAATGTGGCTATCATCACCGGTGCAGGATCTGGCTTTGGGCTGGAACTGTCGAAGAAACTCCTCGCTAAAGACTGGATTGTCTACGCGGCAGACATTGACAAGGTCTCTCTGGAGAAAGCCGCCACATTTGGCGCGAGGCCGTTGCTATTCGATGTCACCAGCGACAAGCAGGTAACCGCAGGGGTGGCAAAGGTAATCAAGGAGACCGGACGGGTCGACCTCATGGTTGCCAACGCCGGGTTTGGTCACTTTTCATCTGTCGAGGAGACCTCACCCGAGAAGGTAAGGGCCCTCTTTGAGGTGAACGTCTTCGGCGTAGAGCGATGCGTTCGTGCGGTGTTGCCACAAATGCGAAAGCAGGGCAGTGGCCGAATCCTAATGACAGCATCAGTTGTGGCCACAGTTTCCTTGGTTGGTCTGGGTTGGTATGCAGCAACCAAGCATGCGATCAGGGCCATGGCCAACGCTCTTCGCCAAGAGGTGAAGGCGCTTGGTATCAAGGTTTCCGTGATTGAGCCCGGAACTGTTCGCACCAACTTCGATCAGGTTGCCTTTGGCCACCTGCGAGACTCCCGCACTATTGGCGATTACGACAAGGTCATGAACGGCTTCAATAAGTGGCTCGGTGGCCTTTACCGAAACTCGCCGGGACCGAACCAGGTTGTGAAGACCATGGTTAGAGCCGCAACCGCCACAAATCCGAAGCCGATCTACCCAGCAAGTTGGGATGTTCGAGTTTTGAAGTTTGTCTTTTTGGTATTTGGCCGCAGGGTCACCGATGCGGCAGTGCTTTGGCTAGCAAAGCGCTAGGGCTGCCATTAGGCAGCTGGGTGCTGGTTGTCCTATTTTGGCTCTCTGGGGTGCTTCACCTTGTAAACCCGTCGGGATTTCTCTGGTTAATGCCGCCGTGGCTCCCCGAGCCGATGCTTCTCATCTACCTGTCTGGAATCGTTGAGATTGTTGCTGCGATCGGCCTGGTTCTCAAACATCGCTGGGCTCCGGTACTCACTGCCCTCACCTTGATTGCCGTCTGGCCGGCTAACTGGTGGTTTGCATTTGAGGCACTCGAAGGAGATGTGCTTACCGCAGTGGCGGCCTGGGTTCGTTTACCTCTTCAAATCCCACTGATTATCTGGGCACTCCGCAGTCCTGTCATCCGAGAGCCGAAGGCTGAAACCAAAAGCTAGCCTCGGAATAGCGGCTTGAATTGCCGCGCCTTGCTAACATTCGTAGGCGAACTTACAAATAGGTGGTTCTTTGCACATAGCGATCTTTACGGATCTGCACCCCATGAGCCTTGGCGGCGTACAAACCTCGGTTCGACTTCAGCGCAAGTTCTTAGAGCGCATGGGTGTTCAAGTGACTATTTTTACGAGCAAATCCTCGAGGGCCGAGCCAAACGACGCCTCCATAATCGTGCTCCCCTCGAGAAACTTCAGCCCAGATGGTGAGTATTCCGCGGTCTTCAACGTGTCAAAGGCAATGCTCGTCGCCAAAAAAGAGTTTCAGCGCACCAAGTTTGATCTGATTCACCTGCAGGGTGATGCATCTAGTGCAGCCATGGCTCTGAAGCTGGCCCGCGAGTATCACATTCCGCTGATTCACCATGCTCACACCAACATCGACGTGGTCTTGGAGCGGTTGATTGGAAAGCGCCTGAACGCAAGGCTCTTCAACTATGCGGCCAGGCTCTACACCAAGAGCGTGGGCTTGCCAAAGAAGCGGGTAACAAACGGCTGGGAGTACATGGCCCTCACCTACCCAAACGCTGATCTGGTGCTGGTTCCAAGCAACCACTTTGCTAAAACCATTCAAGACAAGGGCATTGCCCACAAAGTTGAGGTTATGCCCAACGGCGTCGACGATGACGCGGTAGCGAACATCAGGCGCAAGACCCCACTTCCAAACCCGAAGGTCAGGTTTATCTGGGCTGGTCGGTTCCAGCGGGAGAAGCGCCTCACCCAAACCATCAGGGCCTTCAAAAAGGCTGATATCGATGCCGAATTGCACATCTACGGGACCGGACCCCTTGAGAAACCCTCGAAGAGCCTTGCAAGAACCCTTGGTCTTCACAGTCAAGTGAAGTTCTTTGGCCGAGTCGACCGCGAGGAAATGCTTCAGGCCTTTGCAGACTCAGATGTTGTATTGCAGACCTCGATTGGCTTTGAAACCCAGGGCATGACCGTTTTTGAGGCTGCTGCCTTCGGAACGCCAGCACTTTGCTGCGATAAGCGAGTTGCTGGAGAGCTAAAGCCTGGGCACTCCTGGGTTGCCGAGGATGAAAGCGTTGAAGGCCTAGCTCTTGAGATGCGCAGGGCCTACGAGGATGTTTTGGCGGGAAATAACAAGCGTGATTCCTCGGATCCAGGCTGGCTGCTTCAGTCTCGCCTAACCTCACGAATGATCGGCCTCTACGCTGGACTCATCCAGTCAAACCGATAGGTCTAGCTACCTACCCAATACTCGGAGCGGAATCCTAAGTAGCTTCAAGCGCTTCGGGGTTCTTCCCAGTGGCTCTAGCTCAACAAAGGGCTCGTTGGCCTTGGTTGCAAGCAACACAAGCAGCGTCCAGCCGATTTCGATGAGCAGTCTTGATTCGGTAAGTGACTGAGCAGCAATGGCCAAAAAGGCAAAGAGTGGGAACAGATATAGCGGATTGGTGTGTCTGACACCAACCGTCCAAAGCCTTGTAAACACTGAAATCATGAGCCAAACCAGCAGTGCCACACCGGCAATTCCAAGCTGGAGCCAGATGTCCAAAAACGCGTTGTGGGCCTGATACATCGGAACGCCGTTGATCTCAATCAAGCCCTCATATGGCTCAACTCCAGGGACCCAGTAACTGATCCAACCCCAGCCCTCGAGCGGTTTCTCAAGAATCAACCCAAAGACTTGCTCCCAGATGTAGAACCTGCCGGAAGCATCTGGTGAACGATCGAGCAAATCAAATAGCTGAGCCCTGAACACCAAGCCCAGCATCACCGCCACCGCCAAGAATCCAATGGCCCAGCGGTAGATGCGGTGTCTGGTGGGCTTTGGCCTACCCTCAGCCAAGATTGCAATTAGTCCGGCGAAGGTAATCAACACCATTGCCAGAGTCATGCCTGCACTGTTGGCAAGAATTGCCAATCCTGCAGCCAGGACAATCGATGCGATTGGCAAAAAGCGCTGGTTGTTGGTGACAATCAGCTCAATCAAAAACAACAGCATGCCCAAGACGGCAGTAAACGCCAAAAGATTGGCATTGCCCATGATTCCCTGGATTCGCTCGAGCTCGAAAAGGTTGCCCTGGACCCAGAGGTAGCTTGCTGCCGGCGGGGTATCACCCTCATAGTTTGGGAAGAACGGGGTAATTGGCCCAGTGATTGCTGCGTAGAGCTCAATCAGAAGAGAGCTTGCAAGGATAAACCTGACGGTGTTGGCAAGGATGTGCAATAGCTGACGCCAACCAAAGTGGCTTGCCAAAAACAAACCAAAAAGCGTGGTTCCGATTTGCAGAACAACGGCAAGCAGGGTCATCGGTCGATACTGTGACCAAATCAGGCTCAGCAACATGAGAATCAGGAGCAGAATCAGCGGTTCTGGGATTCGGGTGAAGGTCTTGACTGGCCGCTTAATTACTAGGGCAACCACTGTGGCAACGATGCCAACCGCGATCACGATGCCCCAGCCCAACCAGCCGATTGAATAGCGAATCGAATCACCCGCCATGAGTATGAATAGGCCTGGGTAGGCAAGCATCACGGCCAACTTGTAGCTCTGTGACTTGCGGTCAAAAGCTATGCGAATTGGCTGGGTGATTGGAATAGAGGAGGTTATGGATTTGCCAGACATAATCCTCCTCCTCTGCGATGGGTGCGTTACAGGATACCGCCCTAAACTGGGCTTCATGAGGCTGCCTGAACCCCGAATCATCGACCCAAAGTCAGTACCCAGCCTGCGCTGGGGAATCATCGGTCCGGGAGCCATAGCTCAGACCTTCATGGCTGCGGTCCAGGCCCACACCACCCAGCAGATTCATGGGGTTGCCTCCAGGACACCGGGCCGGGCCCAGGAGATTGCCACCCAGTTTTCGATTCCATTGGTGCTTCAAAGCTACGAGGAGTTGGTTAGCCACCCTGAGATTGATGTGATTTACATCGCCAGCCACATGAGTGACCACTATGAGCACGCCATGCTTGCCATAAACGCGGGGAAGCATCTGCTCGTCGAAAAGCCCATAACTTACTCTCCCCAGGAAGCCCGTGATCTCTTGGCCGCCGCCAAAGCCAAGGGCGTGCTCGCCATGGAGGCGATGTGGACGAGGTACCTTCCGCAGGCGGATGTCATCAACCAATTGCTTGAATCCGGTGAGCTTGGCCAAACCGAGCTTCTTACTGCCGCCTTCTGCACCGATAACCGAGCAATACCAAGGCTTTGGCAAAAGGGTGGGGGCGGCATTGTCTTTGACATGGGCATCTACCCGATTGCGATTGCCCAGCAGTTCATGGGAAACCCAATCAAAATCATTGCCACGGGCAGGGTTCGCACCGATGGCATGGACGAGGAGAGCTACGCAATCCTCGATTATGTGGATGGCGGCAGAGCCCAGCTGACCATGTCTGGCATTGCTAGCCTGCCAATCAACGCAAGCTGCTCTTTCGAAAAGGGCTTGGTTTTGGTGGGAGAGCCGTTCCTCGCACCGTCTGGGGTAAAGCTTCGAGACAAAGAGTTTTACTTCAAGGAGCAATCTTGGTCGGACAACTCACCAGTTCGTGGCCACGAAGGACTCTCCTACCAGGCGACAGCGCTAGCTAGCTATGTGGCCAGGGGGTTGCTGGAGTCACCGGTTCATTCTCACGCAGATACCGTTGCAAACATTGAGGTGGCTGCCGAAATAACCAGGCAGATAGGCGCTAGCCCCTTTTAGAGGCAGGTGGACTCCGCAAGTTGGGCAACTCGCTGCGGAGATATGCCCAGCAGCACGCCAATGTCCCGCATGCTCAAGCCCTCAGATCGAAGCCTAGAAACCACTTCGCGAATCTCTTTTGATGCCTCTTCTTGAAGCCGATTGGCTTCCCGCATCTTTGCCTGGGCAAGCTCCAAATCACACATGATTCCCGGCATTGAGGTTTCCACCTTGACAATCACTTCACAGCGATCGATGCCCTGGTACTCGTGAACCAAATCCTTGATTTGCTCGGTGGCGCTGTCCAAGCGCTTGGTTGAAATCAGCAGGTTATCTAGCTGAGGGACGCGGACGCGCCAGGCGCCTGCCTTGCGCTCGCACTCTGCCGTGATTTCCATGGGGTAACAGTATCAAGCAAAAGATAATGTATGGTTGACGAAAGTTGTCAACCCCACCTTTACTTATTGGAGCACCATGGAAATCCTGATCATCATTGCTGCCGCGGCAGTTTCACTATTCACCGCCTACTCGTTCTTCAAAGCAGCAAAGTTCAAGGCCACAGCCTCCAAAGAGGTAATGCTTCGGGCTGGCTTTGGCTGGTTAGAGAAGCTTCCGGTTTCTGTGGCTCGAGTAATCGCCTACCTAGAGCTACTCGGTGCAGCAGGTCTTGTTCTTGCTCCAATCG
>CAZQHT010000017.1:0-18683 GCA_964593635.1 uncultured Aquiluna sp. | reverse complement strand
GTTGTCGAGGTTGCAGAAATGCCTTCGGATGCAGAGCGCAATGGTTTGCACTATCGAACCAGAGTTCAGCTAAATGTTGATGCCTCCGGACTGGCTGGCCCGTCAAAGGTTCGTTCGAACGAAATTGTCTTTGCTAAGGACTTGCCACTGGCTGTGGCCGAGATTGAAGAGCTTGGTCTTCACATCAAGAACTGGAGTGGGGTTAGCAAGCTTTCGATTGCAGCCAGCTCAACAGGTGATCTGCAGTGGATGGTGGACAAGAAGGTTTCTGGATCCGACAAGCTGATTGAGCGAGTGGCTGGAAGAACCTTCCGGCTTTCCTCCGGAGCTTTCTGGCAGGTCCACACTGATGCTCCCGCTGCTCTAACCCAGTCGGTCATGTCGATGGCAAAGGTCTTGAGCTTTGATCCCGCCAAGCACAACCTAGATCTGTACGCCGGCGCTGGTCTTTTCAGCGCAACATTGTCGCAGAGCTACTCGGGTGCGCGCTTCACAGCCGTCGAGTCAAGCAAGCAGGCTGTTTCTGATGGTGAGCGATCCACTCAGGATCTGAAGGACCTGACTTTTGTGAAGCAGGATGTGCTGGAGTTTCTCAAGCGCGCTAAGCCCGAGTTTGACACAGTGGTTCTAGACCCTCCTCGCTCCGGAGCCGCAGCGAAAGTGATCGCTGCCCTGGTGAAGTTGAACCCGCGAAACATCATCTACGTGGCGTGCGACCCTGTGGCCCTAGCCAGAGACGTGAAGCAACTTGCCGCTGCCGGTTACCAAATTAGGGGACTCGAATCCTTCGACATCTTCCCTCACACTCACCACTTTGAGTGTGTTCTTGCGCTGTCTCGGGAGTAGCCTTTTGACATGGAACAAGTTCGAGTAGCAATAGTCGATGACCACGAGGCAGTGCGCCTTGGGTTTGCCGGTGCTTGCAAGCAGTTTGACTTCGAGCTAGTTGGCTCGGCCCCTACAGTTTCGGAACTCCTAGAGCAGATAGAAGGCAAAGACTGCGAGGTTGTTGTTACCGACCTTTCACTGGCGGATGGCTCACTAGTTTCAGAGAACGTCGAGCGGCTTGTGGATGCGGGTCCAGCAGTTCTTATCTTCTCGATTGCCGATAAACAGGCACTCATGCGCTCTGCACTGCTGGCTGGTGCAACCGCCATAGTTCCAAAGTCTCAGCCGATGAGCGAGCTGGCTGAAGCAATCCGACTTGCAGCCCAGGGCGTCATCATCAACAACCCTGAAACCAGCGCGATGATCGACGCTGACTTTTTGTTCAAAGAGGCAAAGCTCTCAGTTAGGGAGCGTGAGGTCTTGTCGCTCTACGCATCGGGCATGAGCCTCAAGCAGGTTGCCTATCAGCTGCAGATTAAGCAGTCCAGCGCGAAGGAGCACATCGATCGCGTGCGAGTGAAGTACGCGCGCCTGGGTCGCGAGGCCGCTACGAAGGTTGATCTATTCAAGCGGGCCATCGAGGACGGCATCCTCTCGGGAGACATGCTCTAGTGTCCAACAGGCTCACAACCGCTGCTTCTGCGCGGCTGGAGCGATTGATTCGTCGGCTCTATGCCTTCACTCTGCTGCTGTCCTCCATTGAATCGATTGCGAATTCCATTACTCAGGACCGCTACCTAAACTGGCTGAACACCATGATGTTGGGAACGCTGGTCTTTATCGTCCTAATGATTCAGGTTGCCACTTGGACCAAGCGAAACATGGATCGTTGGATCTTGGTGCTGGGTGGCTTTGGCATAGCTGCGCTGCTGCTCTTCCCTTGGCTGGTGGTTGATGTTGACGTGCTTCCTTCCGAATATCAGCCTTGGTTGTGGTGGGTAATTGGAATGACTGTCGTAGGCATAGGGGTTGTGGCAAGGCCAGTGATTGCCATGAGTTACCTGGTTGTCATCACGGGCATTTGGCTTTGGTTGGACACCAGCCCCTGGGGTGGCAGCTCAGATTTCTTCCTAGAGCTTCAGGACGCGACCTACATCTTCCTCTTTGGTGGAACAGTGTTGGGCTTGTTTATCCTGGTCAGAGATTCGGTGCTAAAGGTTGACATCGCTAACTCGCTGGCAATCAATTCCGCTATTCAGCAGGCCAGCACCGATGCAGTTGAGCGTGAGCGTCAGCGACTTGATGCGCTGATTCACGATCGAGTTCTCAACACTCTCCTGCTGGCCTCGAAGGCAAGCGACTCAAGTGAATACGGCTCCGTTGTGAAGCTATCCGAAGAGGCAATCGAATCTCTCCGAAGGGCAGATCTAGAGCCTGAGTCCAGGCCTGAGATTCAGGCGCTGGGTTTGTTCAAGGCTCTTGAGCAGGCTGCAGTCCAACTTATTCCAACAGCAAACGTTGAGATTCTTTCCGGAGGTTCGGTAGAGATCCCAGCCCCGGTTGCCCAAGCTCTGACAGAGGCTTTGGTTCAAGCCCTGGACAACACCGCTCGTCATGCCGAGGCCTCGAAAGTCACTCTCACCCTGAACTCACCAACAGCGAAAAGCGTTGTGATTGAGCTTTCGGACAACGGGGTTGGTTTTCGCCTCAGTCGCATTCCGAAGGATCGAATTGGGGTGCGAACTTCAATCCTGAGGCGAGTCGAAGCGGTTGGAGCCAAGGCCTTGATTGAGTCTTCTCCGGGTGCGGGCACGCTAGTGCGGCTGGAGTGGAACGCATGATCAAACTCCCTCGCATTGCCCTGAGCACATTTACGTTGGCCTTCGGTGTTTACCATGCGATTCTCGGCGTTCTCAACATTGCCGAGTATCAAGGCAGAACTTTTGCTGTGATTTCCATCGCGCTCTACCTAGTCGGTTTGGCAGGAGCAGTCGGGTCATTCCCAGGCCTGCGGATGCGAACCGAGTTTGCGTGGTTTGCGCTCTTTGTCGCAATTGCAGTCCCGCTTCTGATGTCAGTGGCCATTTCTCGAGACGCTGCCTTTGGCTACACCACCTGGCACATCGCCGGCATCTCAACCCTCATGGCAATTACTGCCGTTCGCCAACACTCAGTGCTGGCTTGGATCGGGGTTGCTTTTCTCATCATTCAGACCTTGATCTGGGGTGGTCCCGATGTCCTATTCACCTCGGGTGTTTTTGGTGCCTTCCTCTTGGTTCTCGCCGCTCAGGCAACCGCCTCGCTGCTGAGCTCCTCTGCGAGAGCAGCGGAAGAAGCGCTAGAGCGAGCAGTTCAATCCGATGCTAAGACCGCGGCTAACACTGCAGCCAGAGCAGAGCGACAGAAGCGCATCCAGGAGACCCTCAGGGAGGCGCTGCCATTACTGGAGATGATTGTGCATCGCAAGGGCAAGCTCTCAATCCCCGAGCGTTTTGAAGCGGCCCTGAAGGAGCATGAGCTGCGAGACCAGATTCGGGGTCGAGCCCTGCTGCTCCCCAAGCTGGTTTCAGCAACCAGAGCCGCCAGGACCCGTGGGGTTGAGGTGCAGTTGCTGGATGATGGTGGCCTAGACGGCATGGATGAGGGCGCTAGAAAAGAGCTTCTATTGCGGGCAGCCAAAGAGCTGGCGCGAATTGATTCCGGGAAAGTTGTGATCCGCGCCGTGGCCGGAGAGACCTGGCGGTTGACCATGGCTGCCATCAGAAAAGACGCTGATCGTCCGGATTTGTTTTTGAGGCTTTAGGCCGCGATTGGTGTAGGGGGCGGAATAACTTCCGCCCCTCACCCCTTACTGCTGAACAGCAGGTCTTCAGCTCCCTTACAGCTGTGCAAGACCCGTGCCTAGTCTGGCAAGGTTTCGGTAACGAACCGATTACTTACTAAAAATGCACTGCATCTCTTTTTGGGGGACAGCTAACGCCCAGAGATGCTGCCCCAGTTTCCATTCAGGTTGCTGCGCAGTTTTGCATCAGATTTATGCCAGCTGGATCTTGGTGGGCGAGTTGCAATGCGCCCTAGTCTGCGGGATTCCAGAACTGCCGACTCGACCACCGCGAGTGCAGCAGCCTGCTCTTCGGCAGTCCCACCTGTCACAGTGAGCAGCTCTTGAATCTCTTCCGGTGTGTATTGCTTCATTAGAGAGGGATATTTCCGTGCTTCTTTGGTGGCAAGGAGGCGCGCTTGGTGCGCAGCGCGCGCAGCGATCTGATGATGGCGGTTCGTGTGGTGGCCGGCTCGATGATGCCGTCCAGCTCCCCACGCTCTGCTGCTAGGAACGGACTTGCCACGTTGTAGGTGTATTCGCGTGCCAACTCATCGCGAACCTTTGCAACGTCGTGGCCAGCTTCTTCGGCCTCTTTGATCTTGTCGCGGAACAAAATGTTCACAGCTCCCTGGCCGCCCATGACCGCGATCTCCGCGGTGGGCCAGGCAAGGTTGATGTCAGCTCCAAGCTGCTTGGAACCCATCACGAT
Source organism: uncultured Aquiluna sp. (assembly GCA_964593635.1). Classification (GTDB taxonomy): domain Bacteria; phylum Actinomycetota; class Actinomycetes; order Actinomycetales; family Microbacteriaceae; genus Aquiluna. The sequence goes on along the minus strand of CAZQHT010000017.1, from coordinate 14,322 downwards.
GTAAGCGCCACCGTAGGCCTTGCGGGTGATTACGGTCACCAGTGGGACGGTTGCTTCGGCATATGCATAAAGCAGCTTTGCCCCTCTGCGAATTACTCCGGCCCACTCCTGGTCGGTGCCAGGTAGGTAACCCGGCACATCAACCAGGGTCAGAATCGGAATTGAGAAGGCATCACAGAACCGCACAAACCTTGCAGCTTTTTCTCCTGCTGCGATGTTGAGCGTTCCAGCCATCTGCTGTGGCTGGTTGGCAACGATGCCCACGCTTGAGCCATCCACACGAGCAAAACCAATCAAGATGTTTGGCGCGAAGAGCGGCTGGATCTCCAAGAATTCGCCCTCGTCAACCAGTGCCTCGATGATGGTCTTCATGTCATATGGCTGGTTTGGTGAGTCTGGAATAACTGTGTTTAGTTTGCGGTCAGCCTCTGTCACCTCGAGCTCAGCCTCGGACTGATAGGTGACGGTTTCGCTTAGGTTGTTCTCGGGCAAGAAGCCAACCAGTGATTTGACGTAGTCGATCGCATCGGCTTCGTCATCGGCAAGGTAGTGAGCAACACCGGAGGTTTCGTTGTGGGTGCGAGCTCCACCCAACTCCTCCATGCCAACATCTTCACCGGTCACGGTCTTGATGACATCGGGGCCGGTAACAAACATGTTTGAGGTCTTGTCGACCATGATCACAAAGTCAGTCAGCGCAGGGGAGTAAACCGCGCCTCCGGCTGCGGGCCCCATGATGATGGAGATCTGCGGGATAACTCCGGATGCCATGGTGTTCAGCTTGAAGATTTCCCCGTACTTACCCAGGGCGATAACACCCTCTTGAATTCTTGCGCCACCTGAGTCCAAGATGCCAATTAGTGGAACTCCAGTCTTGAGCGCCAACTCCATGATCTTGATGATTTTGTTTCCGGCTGCCTCACCGAGAGAGCCGCCAAAGATGGTGAAGTCCTGCGAGAAAACAGCCACCTGTCGGCCGTGGATGGTTCCAACTCCAGTGATTACAGAGTCGCCGTAGGGACGCTTGGCATCCATTCCAAAGGCCGTTGATCGGTGTCTGACAAACTCATCCACCTCAACAAAGGACCCCTCGTCCAAAAGCATCGCAACGCGCTCACGGGCGGTGTTCTTGCCCTTGGCGTGCTGCTTCTCAATCGCTGCAGCACCTGCCGCGGTCACTGCTTCGTTGTAGCGGTGACGAAAGTCTTCTAGCTTTCCGGCGGTGGTTGATAGATCTGGGGTTTCGGGCACGTTTTCTCCTCGCTGCCCCCTTACTTTATCGGGGGATTGGGGGTCGCTTTATGGCTCAATCGACAAGTAAATGCGAAATTCATAGTGGAAAGCTACAAATTTGCCGACTGCGCTAGCGTGTTGCTGTGTTAGAAAAATCCTCCGCAGTGGTTCCGAAGCTGATCTACTTCGACGAAATCGACTCCACCAACGCTGAGCTTGCGCGAATCGATAGAGCTTCGCTTCCTGAGTTCTCGGTTTTGGTCTCGGCTAGCCAGAGCGCTGGGCGTGGCCGAATGGACAGGGACTGGGTGTCAGAACCCGGTGCATCGATTGCGGTCTCTGTTCTACTTCGCCCCAAGGCCAAGCCGGCCGAAATTTCCTGGATCACACTTTTGGCGGCCGTCTCTGTTCGTGCTGCCATTAGCTCACTGGGAGTTCAGGGGGCAAGCATCAAGTGGCCAAACGATGTGCTGGTTGATGGCAAGAAGATCTCTGGCATCCTGGCAAGACTTGAGGGAGACGACCTAATCCTCGGGGTTGGGATAAACCTCAAGCCTCAGGCCAATGCCCCCGAGCATGCGACGAGCTTGGCTCAGCTTGGGGTTGAGCCGAGCTTCGATGAGGTCTTGGCTGAGTTTCTAACTCAGCTTCGTGGTCGCTACCTGAGGTTTATGGCAGATGCGAGCTGGGCTATTGGGCTCACGGCAGATGAGTTCAGGGAGTTTTCCAGCACCCTGGGTCAGCGAGTCAGAGCCATTTATCCAGATGGCCGTGAGCTGACCGGCATGGCCATAGACATCGATGGGCTTGGAAACCTCATCATTGATGATGGGGAACGCCACAGTGTTAGTGCGGCCGACATCGTTCATCTGCGAAACTAACAGGGTTGCGAGGAGATCTGATGCCGGTAGTTGGTGTGATTGGTGGTGGCCAGCTTGCTCGCATGATGCAGCCGGCGGCAATCAACCTAGGCATCACGCTGCGAGTGTTCGCGGAAAGCCAAGACTCTTCAGCCCATCAGCTCGCCTATCGAACCGGCGACTACAACAACCTCGATGCACTTCGCGAGTTCTGCGCTGGGCTTGATGCTCTGACCTTCGATCACGAGCATGTTCCTCAGCATCTGCTCCAGGCGCTTGAGGCCGAGGGGGTAAAGGTTAGGCCTGGAGCCAATGCTTTGATCCACGCTCAAAACAAACTCACCATGAGACGCAAGCTTGAGAGCTTGGGACTTCCGATGCCTGCCTGGCGCCCTGCAAGCTCTGCACAAGAGGTTGAATCTTTCATTGCCGAATTCGGTCCAGAGATTGTGGTCAAGACTCCGATCGGTGGCTATGACGGCAAGGGCGTGAGGGTAATCAGTTCCTCAGAAGAGGTTTCGGATTGGCTCACGGATCTCGCCTCGTTTGGTTCGGAGTTGCTACTTGAACAAAAGGTGCAGTTTGTTGGCGAATGCGCACAGCTTTCGGCCCGAAGCCCAAGCGGAGAGTTCAAGACCTGGCCGCTGGTAAAAACGGTTCAGGCGGCTGGAGTTTGCTCAGAGGTAATCGCTCCCTTTGGCAGCAGCTCACAGCAACAGGTCGCAGAGGATTTGGCAAGGACAATCTCTGAAGGCCTTGGAGTGGTTGGGGTTTTGGCGGTTGAGCTGTTTGAAACCCCTAGCGGTGAGTTACTCATCAATGAGCTAGCCATGCGTCCGCACAACTCCGGCCACTTCAGCATCGAGGGATCCAAAACCTCGCAGTTCGAGCAGCACCTAAGAGCGGTTTTGGATCTTCCACTTGGTGCAACCGATTTGGTTGCGGATGCAGCGGTGATGATTAACCTGCTCGGGGTTGATGACAGAAATGCCTTTGTGAATTCGTATCCGCGAGCCATGGCTTTGGCCCCTGAGGCAAAGTTTCACCTCTATGAAAAGAGCCCGAGACAGGGTCGAAAAATGGGTCACATCACACTGGTTGGTGCTGAAGCGCAAGAGCTATTGAGTCGCGGTCGAGCGGCTCGGGATGTGCTGTACCGTGGGGCTGAGGAGGCCAAATGACAAAGGTCGCAATCGTGATGGGTTCAGACTCAGACTGGCGAATTCTTGAGGATGCCATGAAGCAGCTGAAGGAGTTTGGCGTCAGCGCTGAGGTAGAGGTTTTGAGTGCCCACCGCACCCCGGAGAGAATGATCGAGTGGGGCAAGGCCGCAGCCTCAAGGGGAATCAAGGTCGTGATTGCCGGAGCCGGTGGCGCAGCTCACCTGCCGGGCATGCTTGCCTCGGTTACCTCTCTCCCTGTGGTCGGAGTTCCCATCTCACTCACTCACCTTGATGGGATGGACTCACTACTTTCGATCGTCCAAATGCCAGCTGGCGTTCCAGTTGCGACTGTCTCAATCGACGGGGCCAAGAACGCCGCTCTGCTAGCTCTTCGAATTCTTGCAACCTCAGAGCCAGAGCTTCTAGAAAAGCTCGATCAGTTCCGTGCATCGCTGGTTGAGACGGTTTTGGAAAAGGATGCCAAACTCAAGTCCAGCCTCTAGTTAGGCCACTCTCAGCGGGCTCTCAATAATCTAGACACCGCGATTTTGGGAGGGATTTCCAAGAATCTCAACCTAGGGTTGAAGCTACCCGGAGGTGAGTTGTGGCGCGAGCATTCAAAGTTTTGGCATTGGCATCCAGCGTTGCACTGCTAGCGGGCTGCAGCGTTTTCTACCCAAATTGGGGAGCGACCTCACTTCCTGAGGAACCTGCAAACTCCACTTCCGAGCCGACAGATTCCGCTACAGAGACTCAAGAGCCAGAGGCCACCGAGTCAGCAAACGAAACAGCTGCTCCCGAAGAGTCGGAAGCCCCAAAGCCTGAACCAAAAAAGACCACCGTTGAACTGATCATGGCGGTAGTCGAACCTGAGCTAAAGATATTGACCGTTGTGGCACAGCTACCTGGCGTAAGTGACGAAGGCGGCAGCTGCACTTTTCGCTTCCAGGCTGGTGATTTTGAAAAGAAGCTAACGGTGAAAGCAGAACCATCAGCCAGTTACACACAGTGCTACCCAATTGAGGTTCCCCTTTCCCAATTGAAGTCTGGTGCGGGTTTGGTAACCGTCAGTTACAAATCTGACCTCTACGTCGGAACCTCGGCAGCCAGCAGCGTGGATATTCCGTAATGCGCAGACTGCTTGGACTCTTTACCGCTGCATTCATGGTTGCTGTCGGTTTAGTTGCGCTTCCGGTAACTCCAGCACCAAAGGTTGAGGCTGCTCCTCCGGGCTCAGCATTTGACCCAGGGTTGATCATTTCAGACAGCGTCTTCTTTGACTTCGGGTCGATGACCCTGAAGCAAATCCAAGACTTTCTCAACTCAAGAGTTGCGGACTGCAGGGCAACCAATCCTGCAATCGACTGCCTGAAGAACTACAAGACAGACATTCCTGAGACTGCTGCGACCGGCCCAAGAGAAGTAGGACCCTGCAAGGCAATTGCCGCAAAGTCTGGTGCCACGGCAGCCGAGGTAATCTACGAAATCTCCAACGCCTGCGGGATCAACCCCAAGGTCTTGATTGTCACGCTGCAAAAGGAACAGGGCCTAGTGTCCTCGACCAGGCCTACGGATTACATGTATCGCGCAGCGATGGGATTTGGTTGCCCCGATTCCGACCCAGGAATCTGCGGCAAGGTCTTCACCGGCTTGTTCAACCAGCTCTACCGAGCAGCTAAGCAGTTCCGTTGGTATGGAAACCCGGAGGGTTCATTCACCTACTGGAAGCCGGGCCGCACGGTTTCGATGCGCTTCCACCCGCGGGCTTCCTGCGGGTCTATGCAGTTCCCACTGAAGAGCCAGGCAACAGCAAACCTTTACTACTACACCCCCTACACCCCAAACGCTGCAGCCTTGCGAAACCTTTACGGCACCGGTGATAGCTGCAGCGCATACGGAAACCGAAACTTTTGGCGCTTCTACCACGACTGGTTTGGCTCTCCCATCGGTGGCGGCTATCTGCTCAAGGCGGCCGGCACAGAAACCTTCTTGATTGCCGACAACAAAAAGTATTTGGTTCAAGACACCAGGCTTCTGGCTGCACTGAGACCGCTTGGCCCGCTCGGAGAGATTTCCAAGGAGTACCTGGACAGCTTTGAAACCGCTGGAACCATGGGGCAGCTGGTTCGTAACCGAGACAACAATCAGGTGCTACTACTGGTCGATGGAATCCGATACCTTGTCTCGGACTGCTCAGTGGCAATTCAGTATGGCCAGAGCTGCGATGCTGCGATACCAATCACCTCAGCACAGGTGAATGTGTTTGTAGATGGTGGAACGCTCACCCGATTGGTCTCCTCCGGTGGATCTAGATTCTGGATTGAGGGCGGTAAGGCTCGAGTTCTGGTTGGCGATCTTGCGTTGGACATGGTTGGCGCTAGGTCAATCCCAGAAACCAAATTGCTTTTGGAGCAAGTCACAACCATCACCCCGGGTGCTCCCGTGGCATCGGAGCTAGTGCTCTTCTCGATTGCTGGCAGCTCGGACTCGGCCATCATCGCCGGCGGAGTCACCTATCGGTTCCCGGTCAGCTTGGCTCAGGCCATTCCGCTCACAAAGTGGTTCCCCACCTCAAGAGCGCGCGTTGAACTCTCCTCCCTAGCAAACTCCACCCCAGCCTCGATTCGAGGTTTCGTTGCTGGGCCCAACGGCCAGAACTTTGTCCTGACCGCAACCGGAAAGCTCGCGGTAAAGGATCCAGTTAACTGGACCGATCAAGTTATCGCCCTGCCGCAAGCAATGCTGAACGCGATCCCAACCGCAGTCGGGGAGCTCGCTGCACCCGCTGTGGTAGTTGCGGCAACTGGCAGTAACGTGGCTCACTTTGTCCAGGGCGGCGAGCGCCGACTTGTTTCCGGAGCGGCCATGACCTCCGCCTTCTTGGACTTGATTTCACAGCCTCGAGTGATCCAGCTTCCCCAGGCCGCAATCAACTCGGTGAAGTCTGTCGGATCCGGATTTGCCCCAGGCTCACTGATCAGAACCTCTGGGACGACCCAGCTTTACTTAGTTGATGACCTAAACCGAAAGGTGCGACTGCAGAGCACAGCTCATGCAACAAGTGTTGGCGGCAGCAAGGTCTTCAACCTCCCCAAGAGCGATGTCGACTCGCTAGAAACCAGAACTGGGTTCACCGGAATCAAGGTTCAGTGTGATGGCGATGCCTATCTGATTGATAACCGCACCCTGTATCCGATCTCCCCTGCTGGCGCAGCTCAGTTCCCAGGTGCGGTGTTCCCATTGGCCACTTCAACCTGTGCCGCACTTGAGGTGGCATCCAAGCCGGTTGGCCAGTTTGTTCAAGATGGCTCGGGTGCACTGTTCTTAGTGAAGGATGGAAAGCGCAGTCGAATCGCAAACTGGACACAGTTCGCCACCCTGCGAGGCGAGGGCCCAGGTTTGATTCGGGCCTCCTCCTACTTCCTATCCAAGATTCCAGTTTCGGGCAGGGCACCGGCCACGGTCCAGCTTGCCTCTTTCGAAGACACACCTGATGGTGAGTTCACTGGATTTGGTTTCACTGGAACAGTTCCTGTTGTAACTCCGACCCCGAAGCCCACTCCAACTCCGACGGTTAGCCCAAGGCCTACTGTTTCTCCAACCGCAACACCTAGACCTACAACTACCGCAACGCCTAGGCCCACTGCTACCGCTAGCCCTTCTCCAACTGCAACACCTAGACCCACACCAACGCCAACCGCAAGCCCAGCTGTCACGGTTAGCTATCGAGTTCTAGCCGGCGACACACTCGCGTCAATCGCGAGGAAGTTTGGTGTGACTGTGGCTGCGCTTCAGACGCTGAACAGGATTAGCGACCCGCGCCTACTCCAGGTTGGACAGCTGCTGAGAATTCCGGTTATTACAAGCACGGCCTCAGCCCCCGCAATTGCCCCTAGGACCTATACGGTTTTGGCAGGGGAGACGCTTTTCAGCATCGCAAGAAAACTTGGCGTTACCTCAACGGCGCTCGCGGAACTGAATGGGATCACAAACCCCAATCTAATTAGGGCTGGACAGGTATTGAAGGTTCCTAACTAGCATCCCAAGCGGACTGAACGATCTCCTTGAGGCCATTCTTTGCCTTGAAACCCAGGACCTTTTCGATTAGCTCCACATTTGCAATCAACCGAGGCGGGTCTCCCGCCCTACGACCCAAAACATCAAGGTCAAAATCAATTCCGCTGGCGACCTTGAGCTCGGCTAGCACCTCAAAGACTGAAGCGCCCTGGCCAGTGCCAACGTTGAAGGTGTCTACTGAGTGATCCTCACGCTCTAGATAGCTCACGGCTGCAACATGAGCCTCGGCTAGGTCTTGAACGTGAACGTAGTCACGGATGCAACTGCCATCTGGGGTCGGGTAGTCGCTTCCAAACACCTTTGGAGCTTTGCCGGCCTTGATGGCCTCGATGGCAATCGGAATCAGATTGAGTGCAGCCGTGTCGGCGAGATCTGGGAAGCCGCAGCCAGCCACATTGAAATAGCGCAGGTTCACACCGCGAAGGCCCCACACCTTGGCGTTTCGGACCATCCACTCGCCAATCAACTTGGTCTGGCCATACGGGTTGATTGGGACCCCTGGGTAGTCCTCAGAAACAGCCGCTACATCTGGCATCCCATAGGTTGCGGCAGAGGAAGAAAACACCAGTGAGGTGAGATTGCTGTTTCGCATTGCGAGTAGCAGGTTGGCCAAACCTCCAAGGTTTTCCGCAAAGTAAGTCTCAGGCTGCTGGACTGAAACCCCAACTTGCTTCAGCGCTGCAAGATGGATCACCGAGTCAAAGCGGTGCTTGGCCATCAAGGCTTCAAGTGCAGATTGAGCGGTTGAGTCGCTGAGGTCTAGCTTGACAAATTCGCCTTCAACTCGAGCGGCAAGACCGGTGGAAAGGTTATCTACAACAACGCATTCGTGGCCCGCAGCTACGGCTGTCCGAACAACATGGCTTCCGATGTAGCCAGCGCCTCCAGTAATTAGCAGTTTCATGGTTCAAGGCTACCTTGATGCTTTGTCCTCACTTAGGTCAGTTTGCAAAAGTTCGACTTGACAGGGACATAGTTACACCAGTGTAATTACACCAACGAGTTTCACAAGAAGGTAGGAAAAGGCATGGAACAACGAGGTCAGGTGCCTGCTAACTGGTTCATCGACGTACTCAAGCTGGGTGTATCCAAGGCTTACGGCGATGGCGACACTGACCCACTGGCCTGGCAGGCAGATGCGCTTTGCTCCCAGACCGACCCAGAGGCTTTCTTCCCAGAAAAGGGTGGCTCAACTAGAGACGCCAAAAAGATTTGCTCACAGTGCAACGTCAAGTCAGAGTGTCTTGAGTACGCATTGAAGAACGACGAGCGCTTCGGTATCTGGGGCGGTCTTTCAGAGCGCGAGCGTCGTCGACTGCGCAAGCGCGCCTAGGTCTAAATGCCTTCGCTCTCGGTAGCGGCACTTGTAATCTCTCACCGGCAGCCCGAATACCTGAGGCAGACCCTCGAGGGTTTACTTTCTCAAACCAATAAGCCCCAGCAGATCATGGTGGTCGAAACTTCGACCGATGCGGACTCTCTTGAAGTTGCAAGAAGTCTTGGGGTTTCCCTAATCACTCCTGGCGACCTAAGGCTTGGCCCAGCGATTGATGCTGGGCGAGCCGCCCTCAGCGAGACTCCTGGCTGGCTTTGGATTCTGCACGAGGATTCTCGCCCTGAGCCTGAAGCCCTAGAGCAAATGTCGAGGGCGGCTGAAATCTCCCCATCGGTGGCAATCATCGGCCCCAAGCTATTGCGCTGGGAAGACCCAATTCGAATTCAGCAGCTTGGCCTCACCCTCACCCGGTCTGGTCGACCCTTCTTGCTTGTTCAAGATGAATACGACCAGGGGCAGCACGATGCCAACGGAGATGTTCTGGCCGTTTCAACTGCCGGAATGCTGATCTCAAATGCACTTTGGCAGGAGCTCGGTGGCCTGCATGACACCACCCCGGTGTTTGCTCAAGACCTTGAGCTAGGCCTCAAGGCAAGAGCTAAGGGCTACCGAGTGGTCGTGGAGTCATCGGCACGGGTTCACCACGCAGGGCTTTCCATGGCTGGAGTTCGCTCTCGCAGCTGGATCGGCGGATCAAGACTCGAAGGCTTAGCCCGCGCTCACGTTCACCTGGCAACCTCGCTCTGGCCCATGCCGCTGGTTGTGATGCTTTATCTGTTTATGCCCCTGATTGTGCTTGCGAACATTCCAGTGAATCTGTTGGCCAAGCGACCAAAACGAATCTTTAGCCAGCTGATGGGCTGGTTGTGGGCATGGAGCACGTTCTCAACTCGTCTTCAGGCGAGAAAAGAACTTCAGGCACTGGGCTCACTAAAGGGCGCTAGGGCTTTGTTTGCGAAGCCTGCACAGATTCGCCGCCGCCGGCTCTCCGAGCTCGTGGAAGAGCCGGACACCGAGACTTCGGTGCTGAGTGGGTTGTTCGCTTCAAACCAGGCATGGTTTGCCCTTGCTCCACTAATCGCAAGCTTCTCGCTTTGGCCAGCAGGGGCTCTCTTTGGAGAGAGACTCCTGCCGCTTTCGGAGAGTTTCTCAAAAGTCTTTTCAAGTGTTTCGGGCTCGCTGATTCAGCGCGGGGATGGACTCCTTGCACCAACAGATCCATACAACTGGTTTCTGGCTCTGGTTTCTGGGTTATCGCCGCTGGGGCCATCCTTTGGATTAGCGGTCTTTGTGTTTATTGCTCCCGCGCTGGCTTTTCTTACCAGCTGGAAGCTGGTCGGAGTCTTTGCCCCAAAGCCTTGGGCCAGATCGCTCGCCGCCCTCGGCTACTCGCTCAGCCCATTGGTCTTGGGTGGGGCAATTCGTGGAGAGGTAGTCGAGCTAACTGCTCTGGTGTTTGCACCCCTCGCGGCCTTCCTGCTCATCAAGGCACTGGTCGCATTCAACCCAGCCCGGGCCTGGAGGTGGACGGGACTGGCAGGGCTAGCTCTGGCTGTGGTGGCAGTTTCGTCTCCAGTTTTGGCAGGACTTCTTGCCCTTGCCACGCTCATTGCCCTGCCCTTCTTCTTCCGTCGAGCGCTAATAGTCGTGTGGGCAATGCTGCCCTCAGTCGCACTGCTGTGGCCTTGGTTTGAGCACTGGATTTCCCGGGGAGTGTTTGAGCTTTTGGCAACCACTAGCTGGGCTGCGGCTATCCCGTTTGAGCTTCAAGGTCTTTCAAGCTTGTTCGTGTTGGTCGCCCTGTCGCTAGGGCTTATTGGGTTCTTCTTGGCCGAGGCGAAGAAGAGTCTGATTCTTGGCCTGGTGGCGGCAAGTGCACTGGGCTTCAGCATCCTTCAGCCAGTGAGTTCTTCGAGCCCATTGCTTGGGTTCGCAGCACTAGTGATGCTCGCTAGCTTCGCTGCTGGATTCGATAGGTTCAACCGCCCAGTCAAGCTGATTGCATCAATCTCGATGCTTGCTCTTGCTCTTACGCAAACCGTTTCGCTCCTGCTGCTAACCCCGCTAGGGGCTAGCTTCGGCGCAGAGCGCCAAATGCCAGCTCTGATTGTGGCGCAGTCGAATGTGGACACCGGAGCGGTTCGGACCTTGAAGATTACCGCCGGTAAAGAGACCGTCGAGGCTGAGTTGATCTGGGGAGACGGATTGTTCCTTGAGGAACAGGGGCTTGCCTCTCGTTACCAAACTGCCGACTTGAACCGTGAGCCACTTGCGGCCTTGGCAGGATCGCTGATTGCCGGTAACCCGCAGGGGGTTGCGGAGCAACTAGAAGTCGCCGGCGTGAGCTTTATCCTGCTGACCAGTCCGGACGCCAATCTTCTCTCGCAACTAGAGGTTGGTGTGAGTTCAATGGAATTCTTGCAACCTGCCGGCCAGTCCGAGTTCGGTTTGCTCTGGCAAACTGCGGTGGAATCAAGCGCAACTGGTCAGGGTCTAGAACGGCATGAAAGACGCGAGATTCAACTTGCAGTACTTGCTGCGTTTCTGCTGCTAGCACTTCCAACCCCAGCTGCCATTCGCGGTTCGCGAAGAGCTTTCAAGGGGGAGCGATGAACTTCTTGCTGCGCCTGATTTCAAGCCTTGCGGTCGTTGCCGCTGCCGCTGCACTGTTTTTGGTTCCGAACCTGCCCGCACTGCAAGAGGTGGGGGCTGAGGTTAGAACGGTTGGTGTCGATCCGCTGCCATTGCAATCCAATTGCGCTGGCCCCTTGGTTGAGGTTGGCGGGGTTCAGGGCACTGCTCTTGGTGAGATCTCCCGAATTGGTAATCCTCTGGTAAGTGTTCACGGAGCAGAGTTGGACGCCGAGCAGAGCTGGGCACGCTTCGAGGTCCCAGGTGCTCCGCAGTCGACAGACCTGCTTTCCGCCAACCAGATTCAGTCCGTTGATCGGCCGAGGGTGAGGGGGCTTGCGGCTGCTAACTGTCCTCAGCCAAACAACTTCGGCTACTTCGTCTCTGGGAACTCTGGCCCGGGCAATGAGTCAATCTTGATCTTGGGCAATCCGAATCAAGTCGAGGTATTGGTTGAGCTCGAGCTTTCCCTCGAGTCCGAGATCATTACCGAGCGCATCACTGTTGCAGCCGGCGAGCAGAAAGTGGTCTCACTGGTTGCGCTTTCAGGGGCCGAGCCAGTGTTTGCACTCAGCTACAAAACCACTGGTCTTCCAGTCTCGGCCTTCATGCAGCAGCGAACAGTTAATGGCTTAGCGGCGACTGGGGTTGACCTAATTACACCTCAGCTGCCTCAAACTCTTGGGGTAATCCCTGGCATCGAAGTGGTGACCGAGGGATTTGAGCCTGCGGAGCTTCGAGTGTTCAACCCAGGTCTGGAGCAGGCGGAGGTTGTGCTTTTGGTGAAGGACTCCGAGAAGTCTGAGGAAGTTAGGGTCCAGGTTCCTGCCGGAGCGATGCTGACCCAAGAGCTATCGCTAGCTGCTGGGGCGAACCTGGTTCTTTTCGAATCCAATCAACCTGTCGTGCTGGCTCTCAAGAACCAGATTCTTGATGCTGGTTTGGACTTCAGTTGGTTGACCCCAACCGATGGCTTTGCCGAGCCACTGCGAATTGTGATCTCGCGAACCTCAACCCTGTTTGTTGCAAACCCTTCGGATCAAAGCCTGAGCCTTGTGATTGAAGGACCAGTTGGTCAGTCGGCTATGATCCCAGCGGGTTCGCAGGCTGGGATTCCAATTACTCCAGGAAGCTATCTGCTTTCGGGCAATCTCGAGCTTCACGCTCTACTGAGCATCAAGAACTCAACCGGCTACACAACCATTGCTCCGAGCCAAATGCGTAACTCTGGTGAAGAGCTGAAAGTATCGGTTCGCTAATTCGGGTGAATTAGTTCCCAGGGGTCTTTGTCGATCAGGCTGGCTGCTGCTGAAATCACTGCCTGCTCAATTTGCATTCTCGGGTCCATCGAGCGGGCCTTGCCAAGTCGCTGAATCGGAATTCGATAGAGGGTAATGAGCATCAATCGCTTATTCGAGTTCCAGCGCCTGAGTGGTTCACCCTCTGCAAGGGCCGGCACGTCTTCGATGTTCCAGGTCAGGTTTGCAAGTTCAGGAGCGAAGCTTTCCTGGAGGTATTCACAGGTTTCGGTAACGACTGTTTCAAAAAAGCTACGACGCAATAAGCCGTGGTGGAAGAGCTTGGATGGGATTGGTCTGCGCATGCCACGACCGTGACGATCGCGGTTTATCGACTCCCTAGCCATGGGCTCATTGTATTCTGGGGCCATTCGATTAGAGCCAAGAGGATTTTGTGGCCGACTTCAGTAATTTTGTAAAGACCTATGACGTTCGTGGACTAGTTGGCATTGAGCTGACTGAGGAAGTTGTTCGCGCATTTGGTGCCGGCTTTGTTGAGGAGCTTGGGCTGGAGGGCCAGCAGCTGGTCATCGGTCACGACATGCGTGATAGCTCTCCCGCCTTTGCCAGCGCTTTCGCGGAAGGCGCGATGCTGCGCGGTGCGAGCCCAGTGCTGCTCGGTTTGTGCTCAACCGACATGAGTTACTTTGCCTCCGGTTCAATGAACTTGCCGGCAGTCATGTTTACCGCCAGCCACAACCCGGCCAGCTATAACGGAATGAAGTTTTCCCGCGCTGCAGCCCGGGGTATTTCCATGGACACTGGCCTAGCCGGAATTTCCAACTGGGCCAAGCGATTCTTGGATGAGGGCATTGAGCCTGTTGCCACACTTGGCACGCTCAGTTCCGCCGAGGTGATGGCTGACTATGTTGCGTACTTGCGAGGTCTGGTGGACTTCTCGCAATCCCGCAAGCTCAGGATCGTTGTGGATGCAGCAAATGGCATGGGAGGTCTAACTGTGCCGGCTGTCTTTGGAGCTGAGGCTGGGCTAGATCCACTCAACTTTGAAATCATCCCGCTCTACTTCGAGCTCGATGGAACCTTCCCTAACCACGAGGCAAATCCTTTGCAACCGGAGAACCTGGTTGATTTGCAGCGCGCAGTTGTGGCTCACGGTGCGGATCTTGGTTTGGCTTTTGATGGTGATGCCGATCGTTGCTTCGCGGTTGACGAAAAGGGTGAAGCAGTTAGCCCCTCGGCTGTTGCCGCAATTGTTTCCAAGCGTGAGATCGAGCGAGTCAAGGCACTCGGCGAGAACAACATCACCGTGCTGCACAACCTGCTGACCTCGAAGTATGTAGAAGAGGTGATTGCCAAGGCGGGAGCGAAGCCGGTTCGGACCAAGGTCGGTCACTCTCTAATCAAGGACGAGATGGCTGACACCGGAGCGGTGTTTGGTGGCGAGCACTCAGCGCACTATTACTTCAGGGACTTCTGGGGTGCGGATAACGGGATGCTCGCGGCAATGCATCTGGTTTCTGAGCTCGCCGGCTCAGACAAAACCATGTCCGAGATCTCGAGAGCCTTCACTCCATACTTTGCATCCGGTGAGATCAACTCCAAGGTTGACAGCGTTCCAGAGGCGCTAGATCGGGTCAGGAAAGCTTTTACTGATGCCCACGAAGAGCGATTTGATGGAACCACATTTAGTTTCGCCTCTGGAGAAATATGGTGGTGGGCAAATATTCGTCCCTCAAACACCGAACCATTGCTTAGACTTAATG
>CAZQHT010000016.1:0-19340 GCA_964593635.1 uncultured Aquiluna sp. | reverse complement strand
CGGCGAGCTACCGAACTGCTCCACCCCGCGGCGAAGTTCCTACAGTAGCAGACCGTGGATTATTCGTCCAGTGCAGCTAGCGCATCCTCGATGGCCTTTGCAAGTCTTGCGTCGGCCTCACCGAAAGCAGTCCAGTCTGCTGAGCTCAGGGCAGCTTGCTTGTCAGCAAGCGCCTTGCTCGCAGCATCCAGGGCAGCCTGCAGTGCTGGGTTGGCGGTTGGGCTGCTGGTTGAACCACCGGTAGTTCCACCGGTTGAACCTCCAGTGTCCGGAGCAGGCTCAACACCAGCGTCTCCACCGAACAGCACGTCCAGGGCTTCCTCGAGAGTGTCTTCAAAGGCGATCTGGTCACCGAAGGCTACGAGGATCTTCTGCAGCAATGGGTAGCTGGTTTCGCCAGTGGACTCAACATAGACCGGCTGAACGTAGAGCAAACCACCACCGACTGGCAGGGTGAGCAGGTTTCCGTTAAGAACTCGGGTCGATCCCTGACGCAGCAAGTTCAGTAGCGAGGAGACATTGCTGTCAGCGTTGAAGTTGTTCTGAACCTGACCTGGTCCTGGAACGATGGTCTCGCGAGGAAGGTTCAGCAGCGTCAACTTGCCATAGTTCTCGCCGACGGTTCCCTTTTCTGATCCAGCGTCAGAGTTGGCAATCAGGTATCCGGTCAACACGTTTCTAGTTGTAGCTCCGGCCGACTGTGGGATGAAGGTTGAGTAGAGCGAGAATGCACTCTGGGTCTCTCCCGGTGCGCGCATAGTCAAGTAGTAAGGAGGCTGAAGCGCTCCTAGGCCCTCTCCCTGAACAGGATCGTTTGGAGTCATCCAAGCATCCTGCTGAGAGTAGAAGGAGCCCGCGTCAGTCACGTGGTAGCGACCAAGGATAGAGCGCTGAACCTTGAAGAGGTCGGATGGGTAGCGAACGTGCGCCATCAAATCAGCACTCATCGCAGACTTGGACTTCACGGTGTCAGGGAACACCTGCATCCAAGACTTGAGGATCGGGTCTTTCTCGTCCCATGCGAAGAGTTCAACCTTGCCGTCGTAAGCGTCAACGGTTGCCTTCACCGAGTTGCGGATGTAGTTCACATTTCCGGCACCTGCCCTGAAGCCCTGCGATGAGGAGTCCAGGATCGCTCGGTTGAACGCTTCGAGGTTTGAGTATGGGAACTGATCGGTTGTGGTGTA
This sequence comes from uncultured Aquiluna sp., assembly GCA_964593635.1. Lineage (GTDB taxonomy): Bacteria > Actinomycetota > Actinomycetes > Actinomycetales > Microbacteriaceae > Aquiluna. Next base: position 18,153 of record CAZQHT010000016.1, on the reverse strand, counting down.
ACCATCGACGATCCACTTGATGCGACCGTCAACAATCGCTGGGTAAACCTCGCTATCAAGAGTCAGGTATGGAGCCACCTCTGCGACTCGGGTCGCAGGGTCGCGGTTGTAGAGGATCTGAGAGTTCGGAGTAATCGCATCCGAAAGCAGGATCTGCTCGCTCTGGAACTTCAGGGCGTATGCGGTGCGGCTCAGCAGGTCGCCAATTTTTGGACCGCCATCACCGTTGAAGGTTGTGTAGGTCTCGCGCTCTCCATCAGCGCCGGCAGGGAAGTCGAACTCAAGCGGCTCTGCACCCTCAGGCGCACCAACGATTGAGTAAAGCGGGGAGTTTGCACCAAAGTAAATTCGAGGCTCGAACTCACCCAGCGCTCCAACCGGAGGAATTCCAGACTGCAAGAACAGTGGCTTGCCGTCGTTGTCGCGCTTGTTTCCGTAGGCAGCTACAAATCCGTAACCGTGGGTGTAAACGATGGTGGAGTTGTACCAAGACTGAGACTCTCCAAGACCAGCCTGGTTGAGCTCACGAACCGCTACAACTGTGTCCTGAACCTGGCCGTCAATCTCGTAACGGTCAACGTGCAGGCGGTCAGGGAAGCTGTAGTACTGACGGTACTGCTCGAGCTGGCGGAACGCATCGCTGACCAGAGCCGGGTCCAAGATACGGATGGAAGCTGTGGTCTTGGCGTCGTTGCGAAGCGCACCTGGCTCTGCAACAACCTTGGCGTCGTATTCAACGACCTGAACATCGTCCAGACCGAACGCAGTTCGGGTTGCGTCAATGTTGCGCTGCAGGTACTTGCTTTCCAGGGTTCTCTCGTTTGGAACTACCTGGAAGGTCTGCACGATCCATGGGTAAAGTCCGCTGACAACGATTGAGCTAACAACCAAAAGCGAGGTTGCGATGATGGAAATTCTCCAGCGCCCGATGAATGCTGTGACTAGGAATGCCAGTGCGACAACGCCCGAGATCAAGGCCAGAATCTGGAGTCCCGGAATGATGGCGTTGGCATCCGTGTAGTTAGCACCGGTGAAGAGTGAACCTGAGGTGGTCACTGTGCGGTACTGATCAAACCAAAGGCTCACGGCCTGAACTGCAAGGTAGCCCGCCACCAAGATTGCAAGCTGAATTCGAGCTGGCTTTGAAACCTGGACGTCACGACCGGTAAATCGAATACCGCCGTAAATCACATGAACCGCACCACTGATTAGAGCAGCTAGAAGAAGTGCTCCCGAAAGGTATCCAACAACCAACATGTAGAACGGGAGATCAAAAACATAGAACGAAGGATCTAGACCGAACTGCTCATCAGGGTTTCCGAAGTCGGTGCCAGTTACAAACAATGCTGCGGTTTGCCAGTCTCGGGCAACAATGAGTCCGCCGAAGATGCCGAGCACAATCGGTAAGCCGATCATGATGACCTTGCGCAGTCCCTCGATCATCTGCTGGTAGATGGCAAAAGGAGATTCTTCCGGCATCCGGATATAAACCGGTCTGGTCTTCCATGCAAAACCAAGAGCAATTCCAACAATCAACGCCAGCACAGTGAAGCCAACGAGGAAGGAGAGGACCTGCGCCACAATCTGAGTGGTAAAGACTCCGGCGTATCCAAGCTGGGTAAACCAGAGCCAATCGGTGTAGACACCGGCGGCGCTCAGCAGGGCAAAGGCAATGGCGGCCAAAATTCCGATTGCCACTGAAAGGGGTGAGACTCGTCGCTGTTGCGCTGGCGATGCAGTGGTCACTGTGGTTCTCCTGTTAGTTGTTGCAGCTCGGTGCTGGTAGTGGGTTGCCCGCGGTGAATGACTCCACGCTTGCGATTGCCCCCTTCAAGTCTCTCACGACCGCGACGTTCAAGCCGTCTGGGATGCTGGTAATTGCCTCCGAACAATTGCCCTCGGGAATGAGGAACAAGTCCGCTCCAGAGTTCTTTGCCGCGATGAGTTTCAGGCGAATTCCACCGATTGGACCCACGGTCCCTGTCGGAGCGATAGTCCCGGTGCCGGAAATGTGATTCTTCCCAGCCAACGATCCCTTAGTGAGTGTGTCAACGATTCCCAGAGAGAACATCAGGCCACCGCTGGGGCCACCAACATTGCCAAGCTGAAGATCCACGCCCACTGGGAATTCATAGGTGTAACCGACCATGGCTCCGATGAAGTAATTCCCGTCTTTTAGCCCGGGGGTAATCGTGTACTCCAAGCTCTTGTTATCGCGCAGCACGCCAATCACAATCTCGTCACCCTCGGTCTTTTGGACCTGTTCGCGGAGCTCTTCAAAAGTGGCAATTCGAACCCCGCCCGCGCTGACCACAAAGTCGCCCGCAATCAGCATTCCGGAAGCTGGTGCATCCGCAATTACGGAGTTGACGTAGAGCTTTCTCGGGACTTCGTAGCCGAGCTGAATCAAAGCGGCGGCAATGGCGTCCTGCTGGGATATCTCCATCTGGGCAGTGCTCTCAGCCTTCACCTCGGCCGTGGTTTTGTTCGCAGGATAAACCTGGTCTACCGGCAATACATCTTGATTGGGATCCAGCCAAGCAAGCAGGATTTGAAACCAGTTTGGATTAGATTCTCGATTGCCCAGCAGCGAAACCGTTGTCACATCGAAGCGGGATTCGCTCTCAAAGGTTTGAACATCCTTCGAACTGATTACCGCAGTTCCGTCAATCTCAGCCATCACGTCAAAGACCTGGCCTGGCCGCTGAATCACATATCCGCTTGGAAGCGCGATGAGAGACACCAGGCTGATAAGCAGCAGGCTTGTGATTCCCCAGTTGGCAGCCTTGCGACCCGGTCTTGAATAGCTAAAGAATGTCATTGCCTAAATGCTAAGTCCAAGCCCCGACATTGAAGCAAATGGCCTCACGCCATCGGCGAACACACGACATTCGGAGCTCATTGCCAATAATCCAAAGTAGCGTTGTAGCAGAGGAGGTTCGCATGCAAGACAAGCCAGACCCAAACGATCTTGAAAGACTGATTCGAGAGCTCATTCAGTCAGGCCAGATTGACCCCAAAGCCGTTGAGCAAATTGCGGGCCTGATGAACAATCCGGGAATGATTGCCTCGATGTTTTCAAACCTTCAGACCATGTTTTCGCAAACTGGAGAATCGGTGAACTGGGACCTTGCCCTTGGGCAGGGAGTAACTCTCGCAAAGGCCGATGAGGCCAAGCCAGCCGATTCACTTGTCAACGAAATCCCCAAGGCACTGGACATTGCAAATCTCTGGCTCCAAGAGGTAACCGATTTTGGATCAAAGCAACCCATCAAGTTACTGTCTCGCTCGATGTGGGTGCAGGATGCTCTACCCCTATTCAAGGAGCTCAGCGAACCGATTGCCACCAGCATGGCGAAAGCACTGAGTGAAAATCTCGGCAGTGCACTCCCCGAGCAATTTGCCGAGTCGATTGGCCCGGCGGCAAACTTTCTAGGAAATGCCGGGGCAACGATCTTTGCCATGCAACTTGGTCAAGCTGCTGGAAAACTCGCCTCCGAGGCTGTGCTCGCCTCTGAAATAGGTATCCCCCTCAGCGACCGACCCGGATTTGTAACGCAAAACCTAGGCAAGATTTTGGAGGGTCTAGAGACCCCCAAGACCGAGCTGCTGATTTACCTTGCAACCCGCGAGCTAGTCATGACCGGACTGTTCAGCTCTAACCCATACCTTCGAGAGCGCGTCGTTTCTCAAGTTAGGGAGTTCGCCGCAGGCCTCAAGATTGACACCGACTCAATTCAGGAACTAGCCGAGCAGGTGGACCTCAATTCCCCCGAGCAGGTCAACCACGTTATTGAGATGAGTTCTGCTCTGGCAGCGAGAACCCCAGAACAAGAACTAGCACTGTCTCGAATCGAGCTCACCCTGGCATTGGTTGAGGGCTGGGTCGACAGCGTGACCAACGAGGCGACCAAGCGACTACCGAGCAACTTGGCCATGGCGGAACTTGTTCGTCGCAGAAGATCAAGTGCCGGAGTTAGCCAGAAAACCTTTGCCACTCTGCTCGGCTTAGAACTAACACCGAAGCTGGTTCGGGAGTGCGAAGCACTTTGGACCAGGGTTGCGCTCGAGCTAGGCTCCGAGGTCAGAGACAGACTCATCTCACACCCTGACCAGCTCCCCTCAATTGAGGAGATTCAGGACCCACAGCTACTGATTGCAAGGCTCTCGGAGTCGGGAGATGACTGGGACTCACAGTTGCGAGACCTGCTGGGAAACTAGGGCTGTGGAAAGCCACGCCTCGAAGAGGTGAATTACTGGCACCATCTTGCAATGGTGCGGCAAATAAACCCCGGTCTGGCAAGACTCTACTTGGACAGCAAAACCCGCCAGTATGGCTATCGCAACCCTCTGGTGCTTACTGATCTCAGCCCCGGTGCTCAGCGGGCTCTGGATTATCTTGAGCAGGGCATAGCCGATCAACAGCTAAGCCTGCTTCCAAAGATGGCCGGGGCTAATCCTGCGGAGGTAAATGACCTGGTCAAGAGACTGGGCGGTTATCTGAGGCAAACCAGCTCGATGCTTCCGGAGCTTGATCAGGCTCAGGTTCAGGCTCGCTTTCGAGAGATACTGAGACTCTTTGCCAGCACCACCCTTGACCCCGCCCAGGCCCTCAAGAGTCGAAGCCAGGCTCGAGTATTCCTAAGCAATCTCTCGCCATTTGGCTTCACCCTGGCTCGGGCCATGGCCGCTGCTGGAATTGGAAAACTCATCACGGACGACCAAAAACGAGTTGCTGAGATTGACTTTGGTCCACTCGGGTTTCCCAGTTCCGTTCTAGGTAGGCCGAGGGCAACGGCTGCGCGAGATTTGCTGCTGGGGGAAATCGAGCTGCAACACCACAGCCGAATAACTGCAAGTTACGACCGGATGGATGTGGCAATCCTGATTGGCAACGACGTCCTGAACCCGAGGGTCTATCAGCGCTGGCTAAGTCGAGACGTCCCCCACCTTCAAGTGATATTTGATGAGGGTGGGGTTGAAATCTCACACCTGGTAATCCCCGGCATGACCCCATGCCTCGGGTGCATCGAAATCTCCCGGCTCAAAAAAGACGTTTCTTGGCATGCGGTGGCAACCCAGCTTGATTATCTCGAACGCGATTTGGCCGACAGTGCTTCGAGTCTCTTTGGTGCATCAATTGCACTCAGCAGGGCCCTAGAAAGAATTGATAATCCACTCCCCCAGGCCCCGAGCAACATCATCAGGTTCGAGCGGAAATCGGGAGTTTCGGAGCTGGAGCTCACAGCAGAAAACTGTGGCTGCCGCTAAATCGAGAGAAACTCAGATGGGCCACGGTCTAGGGAGTGCGAGATTTCCAGATACTCCTGAGCACGAGTCACCGCAACAAAGTAAAGCCTGCGCTCCTCGCTGATTTGCTCCGGAGTTTGCGAGTAGTTAGACGGGAACGAGTTTCTGTTTACACCTGCCAAAAAGACCGCTCGCCACTCCAGTCCTTTTGTCGAGTGGACCGTGGAGAGGGTGATGGCATCCGCCATGGGCTCGTGGCCAGATCGTTCGCGCTCCTGAAGCTCGCGAATGTAGTCAGCGGTTGAAACAGATTCACCGAGCTCATCCAGCACGTCGAAGAACCAGTTCAGGTTCGCCCACTTCTCGCCCTCGCCATTGCTGCGCCAGCCAAGGGAGCTCACCACATCCGAAATTTGCGCAAACAAAGGCTTATCAGACTCGGAAACACCCAGGGCTCGGATAGCAATCATGGCCTGGGCAATCTCCGGCTTGGCAAAGAATCGGCCAGCACCTCTCACCTGAATGGCGAGCCCTAAATCCCTCAAAGCACTTTCAATCGGCTCAAGCTGGTGATTGGCCCGCACCAAAACCGCTATTTCGCCCAAGGAAAATCCGCCCTCGATCAACGTTTTGATTTTCAGAGCGATGCCGGATGCCTCTTTTGCAACAGTTGGGTATTCGGTAAATCTCGGCTTTGAACTCAACTGACGCATTGCGCTCAGATCGGGACCCAGAATTCGATTTGCGTAGGCGACGATTTCAACCGATGAGCGATAGTTTCGATTTAGCTCAAAAACCTGTGCCTGCGAGTAGTCCGCTTCGAAACCAAGCAAAAAACCACTGGATGCTCCGGCAAATGAATAGATGGTCTGCCTCGGATCTCCGACCACGCAAATGTCCTGGCGATCTCCAAGCCAGGTCTCCAAAAGCGCCTGCTGAAGCGGCGAGATGTCCTGGTATTCATCGACCGTGAAGAATCGATACTGCTGCTGGAAGTGCTCAAGCATGCGAGGCTCCGCACGCATTAGCCCGATGCAAAGCAGCAGGACATCCTCCCAGTCAATGACCCTGCGCTCTTGCTTCAGGTTCTCAAAGGCTACGAAAAGCTCGAGAAACTTAACCGGGGCAACCGAGTTAGTCATGCGGGCTGCGGTTTCCAAGGTTGGCTCTACCATCGCGTAGCGATGCCACTCGATGGCACCCACAAGCTCACGAGTAGCGGAATCATCCAATTTGAATCCAAGGGTTTCGGCAGCGTCTCGTATCAGCTGGTGCTTGTTGGTAACAAGTTTCGGCGCAAGGCCCCCGGTGAGCTGCGGCCAAAAGAACTGCAGCTGGCTCAGTGCTGCCGCATGGAAAGTCCTCACCTGCACAGCACCCGCCCCCAGCGAACGCAATCTGGTTCTAAGCTCCGCTGCTGCTTTATTCGTGTAGGTGAGAGCCAGGACCTTGCTCGCGTCATAAACGCCGAGCGCGATTCCATAGGCAATTCTGTGGCTGACCACTCGGGTTTTTCCGCTACCAGGGCCTGCGATTATGGACACCGGGCCACGCAATTGCTTGGCAGCCTCGAGTTGATCTTCATCCAGCGCTTCGAGAAGCTGGCTGGTGGAATCGTCCATGGAGTTCCCTGCTTGTTGCGTGGCGTTCCGCTTTGGATGCGCGTTGAATGTCTAACCTGTTCAAATGGGAAGACCTGCTTTGATTTTAGCTGCGCTAGCAGCAGATGCTGCCCCTGGAAAAAACTTCCGCGGCCTGAGAAAACTTGACCTCAGCGACAACCTTGATGCCGTCATGCTGCAAAGCGCAGACGGTGAGAACTTCACCTTCAAGATTCCGGCTAATCCGCAGGGCGAGAGCGAGCTGGCGGTCGAGCGAACTGTTCTGCGAGCACTCACTTCAAGCGCAGCACAACTCCCCTTCGCCATTGCTTCAGAGCTTGGTTCGACAAAAGACTCTCTCGGGAGCCTCGGTATTCTCTTCACCTCTGTAGAGGGAAACGAACCTGATCTCACCAAGCTTCCACCCGGTGCATTCTCAAAAACTCTGGCCGATGCCCTAGCCGCAATCCACTCGCTGGACATCGGCGTGGTCAAGGAGGCTGGGCTTCCGGAGTATGACTCGAGCTCCCAACTTCACCAGAGAGTTGCCGAGCTAGACCGCATTGCGGCCCTGGGTCGCGTGCCAGCATCACTGCTGAGCCGCTGGGAAGCTGCCCTAGAGGATGTTGGCATGTTCCGCTACCACCCGACAGTGGTTCACGGCGGACTCTCCAAGGAGCACCTAAAGCTCGACGGACAGCGCTTGGTCGGAATGACCGGTTTCGAGAACCTTCGAATTTCTGATCCAGCCGAGGATCTCAGCTGGATCGTCGGTGCAGGTCTTCCTTCCACCGTTGAAGACGCACTGCTTCACTACCGAGCAGCAAGGCCTTCGGCTGATGAGAATCTGATTCAGCGCGCGACTCTTTACTCAGAACTGGAACTCGGTAGCTGGCTGGCTCACTGTGTCGAACAGGGTGACGAAGAGGCAATTGCCCAGGCAGAGGATTTGATTTCGGAGCTTAGGGACCAACTTGAGGCCGGAAGCTTGAAGCCACTGAGAGCAGCAAGCTTTGTTGGTTTAGTGGCCGGGGCGACCATTTTGCCCGAGGTTACCAACTCCATGCCGGTCATTTCAGAGCCAGAGTCATTCGACTCGGTAGCCAGTGAAGCTGACTACTCGGAGGAGCAGACTCTCGAGGATGAAGTTTTTGAGGAGCGCTCAACTGAGGAGCCCGCTACCGAATCACTTGATGTTTCAAGCATTTTTGATTCTGCGGAAAAGAAGTCCGAACCTAACCCAGACGAGCTTTTCTAACTTCGTTCAGCTTGCCTTCTAGCTCTTGCTTTGACAAAAGCGACTCTGGGGCCACTTCGTTTCCATCGGCAGCGAAGAAGAAGCTGACTCTGATCTTTTCAACTCCCACCTTTAGCCACTCGCTCAGCGCTATTCGATAGAGCGCAAGCTGGATTGACCGTGTGGCCAAGTCCGCTGCATCGGGAGTTTTACCAGACTTCCAGTCCACAACCTCATAGAGGCCGTCATCCTCAAACACTGCGTCAAGCTTGCAAACCACCACTACCCCACCCAGCACAAATTCAATTTCCTGCTCGATGGCTAGCGGTTTGCGCTCCGCAAAGCGAGATCCAAGGAAGTTTGCCCCGACCTCACTGTCGGTCAAATCAGTTTCGGCCTCGTCACTTTGAGCAAAGTACTCTTCGATGCAGCTGTGGAAATGAGTCCCCTCGCTGGCAGACTGCGAGAAAAGCACTGGAGTCGGTCTTCGAAGATTTTCAAAGAACTTATCGGGTGAGCTGATTAGAGAAACGATTGCGGATGCGGAGAGCCGCTTTGGAAGCTCTGGGCTGAACCGTGAGTGGGCTCGATCTCGTTCCTCAAGAAGTAGCGACAGCTCCAGAGAGCGGACTGGTTCGAAGCCACTGAATCCAGTAACGCTCTCTGCCGCCGCCTTGAGCTTGTCAGTTCCAGCCCTTTCGATGCTCGGCCAACTTCCTCTTTGGGCTTGCTCCAGGGCTGGGTTTGACTCAAGTGGATCTGGAACTACAGCGTTCACCAGGCCGGCATCTACGAGCTCCAGCAGGAACGGTGAAAGTGGCCTGGCCTTCTTAGCCCCGGGCTTGAAGTAAGAGGCTGTGAGTCTCAGGGTTTTTGCCGCACGGGTGATGGCAACGTAGGCCAGCCTGCGCTCTTCGCGCAGCTGCCTCTGACGCATCTCATCTTGGAAGCCATCAAATCGCTGCTTCAGGTCGCGCTGTGAAGTCGCGGACTGGAAATCAAACTCGGGAAGCTGCGCTCTGTCGCCTCGCAGTTCAAACGGAAGCTTGCCTGCCGCCAACCAACCCTTGGAGTCTTTTGAATCAATCGGGAAACTCCCCTGATTCAACTGCGCAACCAAGACCACATCCCACTCAAGTCCCTTGGCTGCGTGCACGCTCATGACCTGGACAACTCCCTTTTTGGAGCCAGACTTTGGCAGCTCGAAACTCTCGTGTTCGAGGGCGTAGTCGAGCCACTGCAAAAGCCCTGAAAGAGTTGGCCGAATGGTTGTGGCCTCATACTCGGTGAGGCGAGAGATGAACTGCTCTAAGTGTCCCAGCGGGCTCTTGGTCTTGGCATGGGCAAAGAGTTCGATGTCGATATTCAGCTCACGGACCACCGCCCAGGCCAGCTCAGTGATTGAAAGTGACAGCTGGGTCCGCATGCGATAGAACAGCTCGGCCGCAGACTTGAGCCTTAGATAAGAAGCGTGCGAGACATTTATGTGATCCTCTGAACCCGCACGGCGCAATTCATCAAGGGCTTCAACCAAAGTGATTGGTCTACTGGAATCGACTTCGTTTCTGATTCTGGAGAGTTTTCGTGCGTAACCGGCGAGTTGGGCAATGTCCCTGGGCGCGATTGCCCAGCGGGGACCGCTGAGCAGACGCATCAACTCGGTTGCTGCCTGTGGGGAGCTGATCACCTTGAGCGCCGCAATCAAGTCAATGATCTCGGGAAGCTCGGTCAAACCAGAAAGCCCGGTTACTTCAACCTCTAGCCCGCCGTCCTGCATGGCGCGAACAAAGCTCGGCATCGCCGACTTGGTTCGCATGAGAAGCGCTGCGGAGGTTTCGGAATCTGTGTTGGCCTTGAAGAACTCGGCAGCCGCGAGGGCCTCTTGCTCAACACTCTGGTAAACCTCCGCTGAAATTGGGTCTGAGGTTTTGATCGACTTCAGGATTATCGGCTGCAAACTGGAGAGCCCGGCTAGTGGCTCGGAAATGCGATTCGCTGCAGCAACGATTGATTCCCCCGAGCGCCAGCAGGTGCTGAGGGTGATGGTGTCGCTGGAACCAAAGTCAGTGGCGAACCCCGAGATGTTTGCATCTGACGCTCCACGCCAGCCATAGATTGCCTGGTTGGGATCCCCGACCGCCATTACCGGCAAACCCGCAAAGAGCTTGGCCAAAAGCTTGGTTTGAATCGAAGAAGTGTCCTGATATTCATCCAGCATCACAAAGCGATAGGGCAGGCTTGAACCGTCCTCAACAGCCCGCAGTGCAAGCGAAACTTGATCCGAAAAGTCAACTAGGTTTCGGTTTTGTTTGAGTTCTTGATAGCGCTTGGCAAGGGCAAGAAATAGCAGGTTTTGTTGGGCATCTGCCAAAAAAGTTTCGGTGTAGGCGAAGCGCTCTGAGCTTCCGCCTTCGGTTTTTGGAAGCGCAGCAACATGCTGAATGAAGCGCTCTAAGACTTCTTCCGCGCTCTCGGCGGTGGCCTGGTTATCTGTTAGCTCTGAGGCCACAGATAGTAAACGCTCCACTAGATAGTCAGCGGTTTTCTCCCAGCTTTCAAGCTGAGGCAGGTCTTCCAGATTCAGCGAGCGGAGCAGCTCCTTCGCGAGCGCTACCGCCCCTGACTCAGTGAGCACCTGAGCATCTGGTTCGTATCCCACAGCGAGCGCATTTTGCCTAAACACCTCATTGCCAAATGAGTTATAGGTCGTGATTACCGGGGGCGCAAAGTCTTGATCCAAATCCTTGGGCCAAAACTCGGTCTCGCGCATTAGATATAGCGAGCGCAGCACTCTGGCGGAGAGCTCGCTGGCAGCCTTCTTGGTGAAGGTCAAACCGAGAATTTGGTCTGGGGTGGCAAACCCGTTAGCGACTAAAAACAAAATCCGAACCGTCATCAGTTCGGTCTTTCCGCTTCCAGCACCGGCAATCACAAGGGTTGGGCTTTGAATCGAGGCTCCCTCTACTGCGGCCAATTGCTCGGGTGTCAACTGATGCTTGCTGATGATCGAGTAAACCTGCTGCGCGCTGAACTTAGTCATCGGACACCTGCCTTGCCAGCAGCAGCTGACAGCTGCCGTCCTCACCGCAGTGCTCAGACAGGTTCGCAACCAAAACTGGCTCACTACCTTGTTGCTCGAAAGCCGCGAAGGACTCGTAAAGCTTGGCCAGTGCGGACTCATCCAATGGAGGCTGTTCAGAAACTTTCAGTTTTCCTGAGCCAACCGAGATTAGGCGCGCGCCTTCGATTCTCGATTCTGGATTTAGCTGGGTCATTGCGAGCTGGTAGATGGCTAACTGCAGATTGTCTTTGGCATCGAGGGCAGTTTTGCCAGTCTTTAGATCAGACACCACCAGTCCAGATGCGGTTCGATCCACTCGATCAATCTTTCCCCGAATACGAAGTCGGCCGTGCTCTAACTCGAAGCCCTGCTCGATGGCGTGGGGCGCCGGGTTCTCGTTTAGGTAGTTGCCAGCCAACACCGCCATTTCAATAGCGCGACGCTTTTGAGATTGGGCCTGCCACGAGTTTTCAAACTCTAGAGAGTGCCAATTTGATTCGATGAACTCCACCAAGTCCTCGGGCTTGGTTGCAAGCTCAAACGCGGAATGCAGCAATGTCCCGATTGAGGCCTGAAAGCTACTCTGACCCACGGCAAAGGTCTTCACGAACCAATGGAGCGGGCAACGCTCGAAAGCCTCCAGGCTTGAGGCGCTGAGCACCACAGGCTCATCCGATGTAAACAGTGACTCAGAGGTGCTTGGCTCAAGCAGTCCAAGCCAATTGCTCGGATCTGCCCCTGCTATTCCCGCAAGCGCAAACCCAGCCAAGAGCCCCGTAGCATTCCGATCTCCCGCGGCCAATTGATTTCGAAGTCGGCCAACTAGTCTTCGCAGATCAAAGTCAACCGGCTCGTTGTGCTCAACCAGTTCGACACCTCCGACTGCGAAAAACTGGCTGGGCTGCTCATCTCCGTTGCGCATTGCGCTCAACAGGATTTCGGCACGGGATGCGCCGATTGCCTTGTAGAAAAGGCGAATCTCATCCGCTAGCTCGCTGCGAACCGGCTGGCTGGGATCCTCGATGCGACCCGACAAAAAGGCACGCATCGAACTGGCTCCCAAAAGTGAGTTTCTCGGCCTGAGGTTGGGCCAAATGCCATCCTGCAGCCTTGGGATAGCCACCACCTCGAAGCATTTTGAGCTCAACCCGCTGGCGGTGGTGACCAGCACGGCATCCTCCTGGGCGAGCTTGGCCAATGAGTCCTCGGCGATACTCAACTTCAGCTGCTGGGTCACAAACTCCAGCACCGATCCTTCAGACCGCTCGTCAAAACGCACCGCAGCTGCAAAGAGCCTGAGAGCTGAATCAATATCGCGGTTGGCGGCCAGGGACACCTCAGAGCTTCCAAGGGCCAGCGACCTCAGGTTCTCTGGTGCAAAACCCCAAGCCATTGATACCAGCTGATGTGCGCTCGAAAGCTCGCTGGTTTCCACCTTGCGAATCAAATCAACCAAGCGGTTCAGAATCCGCGACTCCCTGGATTCAAACTCGAATCCAGACTCGAGCACCTGCTCCCATGCCTCAGCTATTGGTAGGCCGGTTTGGTGCACCAATTGACGCTCAAGCCTTCGCAGTTCGATTGGGTTTAGGCCGATGAAGCTGGAAAGCAGAATGTCCTGGATCAGGCTGGCATTTCTCTGCTCGAGGGCAAGCAGACAGGTCTCGAGAATCGCCCTGGTCAGCTGATTCTGTGCCACCGGCTCAGCGCTTCCAGCAAGACGAACGGGAACCGCACGAGCCGCTAGCTCCCGAGAGATTTGATCAACCTGAGTCTGTGTTCTCAGAACCACAGCCATCTGCGCAAATGACGTGCCCTGTTCTAGACGAATCCGCCTGAGCTTTGCTGCTAGATAGTCAGCCTCTGCGCTGGTGCTGGAGAAAATTGGTGCTTTGAGCTGTTCCGAGCCAACTTCAATTGCAGCCCGCTGTCGTCCGGCACCGGCCGGGCCCAATTTGGAAGAAAACTTACCCATCAATTGCTGGGCAGACTTGGGCTGGGGCAGATTCGAGTTCAAGTATTGAGGATTGCCAAATCGTAGGAACTCCCCGGGCTCAGCAGATCTAAAGCCTTGAACACCAGCGTCTGGATCGCCAAACACCAACACCGAGGCGCTAGCCGAAAGCTTGCCGACTAGATCAAGCCCCGCAGCTGAGAGGTCCTGGGCGTCATCAACCAAAACCCAGTCAAAATCAGCATCCAGGTTCTGCCCTGCCTGCGCTAGCAAAGAGGAGGGGTCAAGCAAGTTGCCCTGCTCCAAGTAGGCCTTGTACTCAGGGAGCAAATCAATCACTGGCCTGAGCTTTAGATCTGGGTGGGTTGCAGCGAGAGTTTCAAGGGCTGATCCATCAAGCCCAAACTCCATGGCTACCTGAAACAGGTCTCGCAACTCCTGGGTGAAAGCCTTCAGCCCCAGAGCCTTGGGGTTGAGCCCCCAATTGCGCTGCCCCGCAGCTGCGCTCACCAAATCCTGCAGCAACTGCTGCTGCTGAGGGCCAGACAGCAGCCTCAAATCGGGTTGCTTTTTGGCGACCTGCTGGAAGGCGAAGCTAGATAGCGATCTGGCCCTGGGTGCGCTGGAAGGCTTCTTGCTTGCCAGTGCAATGTCATCTCTCAGGACGGCGGCGGCCAACCTGGATGGGGTGAGGACCAAGATTCGGTCCGGATGAAACTTCTGCTCCAGCTCCAAAACCGCTCGTCGAAGCTGGGTGGTCTTTCCCGAACCTGGAGCTCCCAGCACGCAGGAGATTGAGTGCGCGAGAGAAACGCTGAGGTTCAGCGTCATCAACTCGGGCAAATCAGGCATCGTTCCAATCTAAGTGCAGGGGGTGACATTTTCATGTCGTAACCTTGAGGCTGGAGGAATCAAATGGAAATCAGAATTGGCATTTCACAGAGTGCAAGAGAGCTGAGCTTTGAGTCAAAGCTCGGTTCAAAAGAATTGGCAGATCTAATCCAGCAGGCAATTGAGAACAAGTCGGCCTTGCTCAAGCTAGAGGATGACAAGGGCAAGACCATTTTGGTTCCTACCGCAGCAATTGCCTATGTTGAGATCGGCACCGACAAGGCTCGTTCAGTTGGGTTCCTGAGCTAATGGAACTGCTAGTAATCGTCGCGTACGCCGCAATCTTGGCCCTGGTGGCCCCATTCGTAATGCCAAAGTCTGAGCACTTCGGCAACCTGGTTCCCGGTGCCTTGGCCCTAACCTCTGGAAGCGTGCTTTGGTTGCTTCTCACCTGGTTTGGATTTGCTTACGACGAGGCCTGGATTTGGTTCATTGTGATGCTTCTGATGCCGGTGGCAACCTTGTTTGGCACCTCGTACATTCGCAAGACTCGCGAGGCCGAAGAGGCAAAGGCTCTTGAGGCAATCCGTCTAAGCGGTAAGGCCTAATTCGTCCATTCTCACCGTGTGAGCAGCAATTAGCTCAGAGGTAAATGGCTCTAACACTTTGAATTCCGCCCTTGCCTTGGCGATCCGTTCGGTTGGAACCTCGGTGAGCACGGCTGAGAGTGAAACCGAGTGCCTGACCTCAAGCAAAACATCTGCCACCAAAGACCTGCCATACATAGCCAAGCGGCCTGAGATATCTGGGACCCGCTGAATCTCCGCCTTGAGTGCGGTTGAGCAGTAAAGCGCCAAAGCATTGTTTTTAAGAAGCTCGTCGACCTTGCTTCGTCTGGCCGAAGCCAGCCCCTTGCCCACGCTCTTGGCCGAGTGCTCCAAAATACCCATCACTATGTGAAGGCGCATTAGCGATTCGTGCCAGCCAACTCCTGAGGTTCTCGTGAAGAGCTCATCGATGCGGGATACAACCTCATCCTCAAGGTCAACTGACCCAACTCCAAGTTTGGAAATCATGCTTCCCAGCTCGCGGTGACGATCTCGATAGATTTCTGCGACCTTGAGTTGCTTCTGGCGATAGGCAGTTGTGGGGGCGAGGACCGAGTCCCTCTCAAGGATTTCGGCAGTCACCAAAGATAGGTATGAAAGCTGACCGAGATAAATCTCCGCGCTAGGGGTAAGCTTTTGAGGGTTGAGCTGGACTTGACTGCGACCTGAAGAGGCGTCGCGAGACGGAAGCGTCAGCTTCTGTGACACCTTACGAATTCTGCGAAACCAATCCAGCACTCCGCAAGCTTATAACCGAGCGAACCGCCACCAATAGTTGGCGACCGAATCAACGGAGAGATTTTTGACTTTTCAAGAACTTGGCATCGACCAGGACATATGCGACGCCCTAAATTCCAGGGGCATCACCGAACCATTCCCAATTCAGCAGGAAGCTATTCCAGTTGCGTTATCTGGCACCGACGTAATCGGCCAGGCCAAGACCGGTACCGGTAAGACCCTTGGCTTCGGTCTTCCAATGCTGCAGGCACTGGGAACCGATCCAGAGCACGGCGTTCAGGCACTCGTGGTCGTTCCAACCCGCGAGCTAGCAGTTCAGGTTGCTTCCGACATCGAGCTAGCTGCTGCCAATAGATCCACTCAGGTCGTTGCAATCTACGGTGGCAAGGCTTATGACGGCCAGATCGCATCCATAAAGGCTGGCGCTCAGGTCGTCGTTGGAACTCCAGGCCGACTAATCGATCTTTCCAAGCAGAAGATGCTTGATCTCTCAAAGATCAAGTTCATGGTTTTGGATGAGGCAGACGAGATGCTGGATCTGGGATTCCTTCCAGATGTAGAGCGTTTGTTTGCATTCACCCCTGCGGGCCGACAGACCATGCTGTTCTCTGCCACCATGCCGGCAGCAATTTTGAACTTGGCCCGCAAGTATCAGAACCGCCCGATTCACATTCGCGTCTCTGACCCCGATGAGGGCAAGACCAAGGCTGACATCAAGCAGTTCACCTACCGTGCGCACAATCTTGACAAAGACGAGGTTGTTGGTCGCATCCTGCAGGCTGAGGGTCGCGGCAAGACCGTGATCTTCGTAAAGACCAAGCGCACCAGCGCAAGGCTTACAGATGAGCTAGTAGACCGTGGATTCAACGCGACCCCACTGCATGGAGACATGAACCAGGAGGCTCGCGAGCGTTCAATGAATGCTTTCCGAACTGGCAAGAAGGAAATCCTGGTTGCCACTGAGGTTGCCGCCCGAGGCATCGATGTTGACGACGTGACCCACGTAATCAACTACTCGGTTCCAGAGGACGAGAAGGCCTACCTGCACCGCGTCGGCCGCACCGGCCGTGCCGGCAAGCTGGGTGTCGCCGTCACATTTGTGGACTGGGAAGACATGACCCGCTGGGTTCACATCAACAAGGAACTTGAGCTTGGAAACCCAGAGCCGGTGGAGACATACTCAAACTCACCACACCTGTATTCCGATTTGGGAATTGCCGAAGGCACAAAGGGTCGCATCGCAGCCTCAAAGATTGTTAGCCCGGAGAAATCCAGGTCCGCTCCGCGCCAATCTCCGAGAGGCGGCGACCGCAAGTCAAACGAGGCTCGCTCCGAGGCTCCAAAGTCAGACGCGCCAAAGCGCGAAAGAACTCGCCAGCGCAACTACAAGAAGGTCTGAAAACCGCTCGCCTGATCCAAGATTCGCTCCAGCATTTCGGGAGCGGTCTGGTTTTCGCCAAGCCGATTGTCTTTACCGCCAACTCCGTGGTAATCGCTTGAGCCGGTGACAATCAGGTTGTGCTCAAGTGCCAGGTTTCTAAGCCAAGTTCGTGCCAGCTCAGGAACGGCCCTGTGGTCGACCTCGAAACCACCGAGGCCTAGCTGAATTAGTGACTCAAAATGCGCTCGTGGCAGGTCATGGGCAGAAGCACCAGCTGGGAAATCAATCAGCGGGTGAGCCATGACTGACACTCCCCCGGCCTTTGCAATCAGTTCGATTGCCTCGGGGGTGGGAAGCGATAGCTCAGAGATGTAGTACTTGGATTTGTTGTGCAGGATTGACTCAAAGGCCTCGGACCTAGTTGACACAATCCCCTTGCGAACCAGTGCATCTGCGAGCGCCGGTCTTCCAACCGTCGAGCCAGCTTTGATGTGAAGAGTGATCTCATCCCAACTGATCGGGTAATCCTCGGCTAGCAGATCAACCATTCGCTTGGCTCGACTAACTCGGGACTCTCTGGTGGCTGCAAGTCGAGACATAAGGGGCTCAAAGTTTGGATCAGGCAAGTAGGCAAGGACGTGGACGCTCAACCCGCGCCCCGAGGGAAGCTCTGCCCTGGTAGATACTTCGATGCCCGGAACTAGTCCAATGCCGGCCGACATGGCAGCAACTCTGGCTTCATCCCAGCCCGAAACAGTGTCGTGATCGGTGATGGCCAGAACCCTAACCCCGGCCTTTTGCGCGTTAGCCACCAACTCAGCGGGAGAATCTAGCCCGTCAGAGTGATTTGTGTGTGCATGAAGGTCGATCACAGGAGCAGAATAGTAGCTATGTCGAAGAAGCCTGTTGCCAGTAACCGTTCTCGTACTCCTCACTCGAAGGAGTTTCTAAGTTTTATCTCTGCAGACTGGGCCGATCAGCCCGCTGAAACCCCTGCCCGCTGGGAGGTTGCGGACTACGCTGCCAAGCGCCGCGATGCACTTGCAAAACTCTTCAAGGGCAAGCTAATTGTCATCGAAGCGGGCGACCCAAAGGTGCGCTCGAATGACACCGAGTATCAGTACCGTGCCCACACCGCCTTCTCTCATCTAACCGGCTGGGGTTCAGAGACAGTCCCTGGATCAGTCCTGGTTATTGATGCTCGCGAGAAGAAGGCCAAGCACTCGCTGTATTTCCGACCAACCGCTGGACGCGAGAGCGATGAGTTCTTCGCCAACCCCATGATTGGTGAGTTCTGGGTTGGCAAGCGCCCAAGCCTGAGCGATGTAGAGGCTCAACTTGGCATCAAGACCAAGGACCTTGCCAAGCTCGCAAAGTTTAGAAAAGAAAACCCAAAGGCTCTCACCCTCTCATCGCCTGCACTTATTGAGGCCGTCTCAACAATGCGCTTTGTGAAGGATGCCTACGAAATCAACGAGATGCGCAAGGCAGT
>CAZQHT010000015.1:17446-20097 GCA_964593635.1 uncultured Aquiluna sp. | reverse complement strand
AGAACGGTGTTTGATACCGGTCCAATCTGGTCAAGCGAGGATGCCAGCGCGATAAGTCCGTAGCGAGAAACCGCTCCGTAGGTTGGCTTTGCTCCAACTGAACCAGTTACAGCAGCTGGAAAACGAATCGAACCACCGGTGTCAGAACCGATAGCGATTGGGGCTAAGAAGCCCGATACTGCCGAGGATGAGCCACCACCAGAACCACCTGGGATGCGGTTTAGGTCCCAAGGGTTCTTGGATGGGCCAAATGCCGAATACTCGGTTGATGAACCCATGGCGAACTCATCAAGGTTGGTCTTTCCCAGAATCGGTAGGCCAGCCTTGCGAAGCTTGGAAACAACAGTTGCGTCATACTGCGGCACCCAACCCTTGAGGATGTTGGATCCCGAGGTGGTTGGTGCGTCGGTGGTAGTCAGGTTGTCCTTCACGGCGATTGGAACGCCGTGCAGAACCGAGTGTGACTCGCCACGTGACGAGGCCTCGTCGGCTGCCTTGGCCGCTGCCATTGCGTTTTCGCGGTTCAGGTAAAGGTATGAGTTTGTGACTGGGTTCAGGGCTTCTGAACGATCAAAGAAGGCCTTGGTGACCTCTTGCGAGGAAACCTCTTTTGAGGAGATTAGGTCTGCCAGCTCGCTTGCGGAGCGGTGAATGAGTTCGGTCATGGCTTAGTCCTCATCCAAGATTGCGGCGACGCGGAAGCGACCCTCTGCGCTGTCAGGAGCTCCGGAGAGAGCCTGGGCCTGAGTTAGAGATGGCCTGACCTCGTCCTCACGGAAAACATTCGCCATTGGAATCGGGTGGCTGGTGGCCACAACGTCACCGGCAACGGCCTCGTTCACCTTTGCCACCGCATCAACAATCACGTTCAACTCGGAGGCTAGCGTTTCAACTTCCTCATCGGTGACAAGGATCCTTGCCAGTGAGGCGAGGTGCCTCACGGTGTCGGGAGTAATTTCAGACATGCATCAGCTCAATTCAAAGATGGCGAATGGATAAAGTTTAGTTCTTTACTCACCCAAGCGAGCTAGAAAAGCTTGCTCATCAATAACCTCTACGCCGAGCTCCTCAGCCTTTTGAAGTTTTGATCCTGCTCCCGGTCCAGCCACGACAAATGAAGTCTTTTTTGAGACAGACCCTGACGCCTTGCCGCCTTGGGCTAGAACCTTAGCTTCGGCCTCCTCACGGGTCATGGTCACCATCGACCCGGTCACAACGATGGTCATGCCCGAGAATATGCCCTCTTGGGAGATTGGCCCCACAAAGCCTGGAATCTCAAGCTGCACCCCAGATGCAGCCCAGCGTTGAATGATCTCGCGGTGCCAGTCCTCTTCAATCCACTCACGGATGGATTTGGCAAGAGTTGGCCCCACTCCATCCACGGCAGACAACTCCTCCTCGGATGCGCTGAAGATTGCGGGAATGGAACCAAACTGATTGCAGAGCGCTCTGGCTGCTACTGGGCCAACATGCCGGATTGACAATGCGGTCAACAGCTTCCAAAGCTCACGAGTCTTTGCCTCTTGGATATTCGCCAGCAGCTTCAGTGCAACCTCGGCTGGAGTGCCGTCCTTCTTTCGGAAGAAGTCCACGATCTTTGGATTTCCCTCGGCGTCGTGCTTTGGCAAACCGGTATCTGGGTCCAAAACGTAAGCACGGATCGGCAGCAGGTCCTCGAGCGTCAGATCAAACAAACCTGCCTCTGATTTAAGTGGTGCTGCCGGCTCAAACGGCTGGGTTAGCGCGCTGGCGCTGACATAGCCCAGTGCCTCAATGTCTAACGCTGCTCTCGAGCCGATGTAGGCGATACGCTCTCTGAGCTGAGCGGGACAGCTCTGAGCGTTTGGGCAACGCAAGTCAACATCGCCCTCAGTGGCAGCCGCCAGCACCGAATTACACTCAGGGCAGTTTGTCGGCATAACAAACTTGCGCTCATCGCCAGTCCTCAGGTCAACCACCGGACCCAGAATCTCTGGGATGACATCTCCAGCCTTTCGAAGCACAACTGTGTCTCCGATGAGGATGCCCTTGCTAACAACCTGATCCTGATTGTGGAGGGTTGCAAACTCAACCTCAGAACCTGCGACCAGCACGGGCGCTAATACTGCAAATGGAGTCGCCCTGCCGGTGCGACCAATCGAAATTCGAATGTCAAGAAGTTTGGTGTTCACCTGCTCGGGAGGGTACTTGTATGCAATGGCCCAACGAGGTGCGCGGGACGTCATTCCCAGCTCCTGCTGACGAGCCAGTGCATCGACCTTGATTACCGCACCATCAATCTCATGCTCTAGGTCGTGACGCTTAGATTCCAAATCAAGAATGTATTTGTAGGCAGCTTGGGCATCATCCACCACCAGGTACTTGTCCGTGGTCGGTAGTCCCCAGCTAGCCATTAGCTCATAGGCCCTGGACTGCGCTTCCAGTCCCTTGAACTCTCCAAAACCATGCACCAGCATTCGAAGTGGTCTTGAAGCCGAAACAGCTGGGTCCTTTTGTCTCAGTGAACCTGAAGCGCTGTTTCTTGGGTTGGCGAATGGAGGCTTTCCGGCACCCACCAACGACTTGTTCAATAGCGCAAAGTCTGCCAGAGCAAAGAAGACCTCTCCCCTGACTTCAATCACATCTGGGTGATTGGAGCCGCTCAAACGATG
>CAZQHT010000015.1:0-17346 GCA_964593635.1 uncultured Aquiluna sp. | reverse complement strand
AGACCTCTCCCCTGACTTCAATCACATCTGGGTGATTGGAGCCGCTCAAACGATGCGGGATGCCCTTGATGGTTAGGACGTTCTGGGTGACATCCTCACCAACCTCGCCATCGCCTCGGGTTGCAGCCTTGGTTAGAACTCCGTGCTCATAAGTCAGCGACACAGCGAGCCCATCGATCTTTGGCTCGCAAAGGTATGGTCCAGAACCAGCACGTTCGGCCCAGGCGAGAAACTCTTCCTCAGAGAAAGCGTTGTCCAAAGACATCATTCTGGTTAGGTGGCGGACCGGTGCAAACACATCGCTGGCTGCTCCCCCGACCTGCTTGGTTGGAGCTGAGCCTGCTGGGGCGTCCGCCTCTAGCGCTGCTAGCTCTCGCTCGAGGGCGTCGTATTCGGCATCGGAGATGAGAGTCTGGTCGTTTTGATAGTAGGCAACTCGGTAGTGCTGGATTAGCTCTCTGAGCTCAGAGATTCGCTCACTAGACAACAGAAGCCGCCGCACTAACGGTTCTATCAATGGTGGTTTGGCCCAGCACTCTGGTTCCCAGGTAGAGAACCGCAGTCTGCCCTGGTGCTACGCCATACAGTGGCGCAACCAATCTGATTACAAGCTCGCCATCGATAACCGCAGCCTGTGCTGCAACCGCATCTCCATGAGCTCGAACCTGAACCTCGCAGTCGAAGAACTCCGAAACATTCTCAGGGGCCTTCCCGCACCAACTAAAGCGATCCCCCGCTAGCTCGGCAATCTCGAGCGCTGCTTCTGGGCCGACAACAACCTCTTTGGTCTTTGGTCGAATCTCAAGCACATAGCGTGGCCTGCCATCTTTGGCTGGCCGGCCTAGGTTTAGACCCTTTCGCTGCCCGATGGTAAAGCCAACGAGGCCATCGTGTTCACCGACCACCTGGCCATCGGTGTCAATGATCTGACCAGGCTCAGAGTTCACAAACTCCTTGAGCCAATCCCGAGTATCACCCTCAGGAATGAAGCAAATGTCATAGGAGTCTGGCTTGTTTGCAACGCTCAGGCCCCTCTCGGTTGCCTCTTTGCGAACTAGGTCCTTAGAAGCGGTTGCTCCCAGCGGGAACATCGAGTGCTTGAGCTGCTCTTGGGTGAGAACACCGAGCACATAGCTCTGATCCTTGGCCATGGCCAAAGATCTGTGTAGCTCAAGATTGCCGTCCTCATCGGTTTCGATGCTTGCGTAGTGGCCGGTGCAGACGGCATCAAAGCCAAGAGCGAGACCCTTTTCCAAAAGTGCTGCGAACTTGATTCGCTCATTGCAGCGCATGCAGGGGTTAGGAGTTCTGCCTGCCTGATACTCGGCAACAAAGTCATCCACCACGTCTAGCTTGAAGCGCTCTGAGAAGTCCCAGACGTAGAAAGGGATGCCGAGTTTATTTGCGGCCCGCTGAGCATCCATCGAATCTTCGATGGTGCAGCAGCCTCGGGAGCCAGTTCTTAGGGTTCCGGGCATCCGAGATAGTGCAAGGTGAACCCCGACAACCTCGTGGCCTTGCTCAACAGCGCGCGCAGCAGCAACCGCGGAGTCGACTCCACCACTCATTGCCGCTAGTACCTTCACGCCGAAAGTCTAAATTGCCTTTTGATTCGCGGCCTCAAGAACCGCTACCGGGTAGGCAGTCTCGATAGCGGCAACGAATGCATCGATGTCGGATTGGGTGGTGCTGTGACCAAGGGAGACGCGGATTGAACAGTCTGCTAGCTCATGGTTGATGCCCATTGCAAGCAGCACGTGTGAGGGTGCAAGAACTCCTGCTGTGCAGGCACTGCCAGCCGAAGCGCTAATGCCGGCTTGGTCCAAGAGAAACAACAGGTTGTCGCTCTGTGCTCCAGGGAAGATGAAGTGAGCGTTATGGAAAGTGCGAACTGAACCAGCAGCTGTGACCATTGCGTTTGGGACCTTGGCCAACACCCTGGCCTCTAGGTCAGCTCTAAGCGCTGCAATTCTCGCTTCACGTACTTCAAGGTCTGCACTCGCTGCAGCGCAAGCGGCTCCAAAGCTTGCAATCATCGGGTAACTAAGGGTGCCGGATCTAAGTGAGCGCTCCTGAGAACCGCCATGCATCAGAGAACTTGGTTTCTGGTCGCGGCCAACAATCAAAGCCCCCACACCAATCGGTGCACCGACCTTGTGGCCAGAGATTGCCATGCTCGAAAGTCCCGATGAAGAAAAGTTGAGTTCAAGATTTCCGAAGGCTGCAACCGCGTCCGAGTGAACCGGAATGTTGAAGCGGTTTGCCATTGCAGTTACCGCTGGGATGTCGGTGATAACGCCTGTCTCGTTATTCACCCACATCAAGGCGATGAGCGCTACCTCGCTGGCCCTAGCTTCCAAAACTCTTTCGAGTTCTGCCAAGTCAACTCGACCGTGTCTGTCGACACCTAACCAGTGCACTTCTGCGCCCTGGTTAGCCTCAAGCCATTGAATCGGGTCAATGACTGCATGGTGCTCGAGCGGCGAAGAAATAATCAGCTTCTTGCCACTTGCCCAAAAGAGGCCCTTGATTGCCTGGTTGTTAGCTTCTGTGCCGCCAGAGGTGAATACCACCTCGGAACGATTGCAACCGGCTGCTAGCGCGACCTGGTCTCTGGCATCTTCAACCAGGGCTCTGGTCTGCTGACCCGAGGAGTGAACTGAACTTGGGTTTCCGGTCAGTTCGAGAGCATTGGTTAGCGCCGCCTTAGCCTCTGGCCTAAGCGGTGTAGTGGATGCGTGATCAAGAAAAACTCTCATAAGACCCGCTAATTCTCCCACGATGCAGCAAATTTCGGGATAGTTTGTTCTCTCCCATGCAAGACCATGAAACCAAGCTAGAGCATGCCCCACTAGGGCTCTCGCTGGTCGACGGCGGCGGATTCTTCAGTGTCTGGTCCGAAAGTGCTGAGGCCATATCCCTTCACATTCTCGACCCAGAGTCGAGATCCTCCACTCACGAGATTCCCTTGGAGCGCAGCGCCGCAGGAATCTGGAGTGCTGGGGATGACCGCCTCCAAAGAGGCATTCAGTATGTGCTGCGAGCAAGTGGTCCTGATGGCCCAAGACATGCCTTCGACCCCTCGAGAAACCTGCTTGACCCCTACGCCAAGGGCCTGGTTAGGGATAACCCCAAGGATTACCACTGCGTGGCAATCGACACTGGATTTGATTGGCAGGGGGTAGAAAAACCCGGAACCGGTTTATCCGAGACTGTGATCTATGAGGCTCACGTTCGCGGCCTCACTCGAATCAACCCAGAGATTCCCGAGGCAATCCGAGGTTCCTACGCAGCCCTTGGGCACCCTTCAACAATCGACTACCTAATGAAACTTGGTATTACCGCAATCGAGCTTTTGCCAATTCAAGCTTTCATCTCCGAGCCAAGGCTTGTGAACCTGGGGCTGATCAACTACTGGGGCTACAACACCATCAACTTCTTCACCCCGCACATGCGTTACGCGGCAGAGAGCACTCGGGCCATGGGTCCAGAGGCAATGCTCACAGAGCTTAAGACTGCGATTCGTGAACTGCACCGGGCTGGCATTGAGGTATTGCTCGATGTGGTTTACAACCACACCGCGGAGGGTGGCCACAAAGGTCTGACCTACTCCTATCGAGGGTTGGACAACTCCAACTACTACCGCCAGGACGACCACGGGAACTATCACGACACCACAGGCTGCGGAAACTCGCTCAACTTTGGCAATCCGATGGTGCAGAAGCTAACCCTGGACAGCCTTCGCTACTGGACCCAAGAGCTTCAAATTGATGGTTACCGGTTTGACCTTGCCGCCACCTTGGCAAGAGATGAGAACAACCACTTCAACCCCCAGCACGAACTCTTTGAAGCCATGAAGAATGATTCGATAATCTCGCAGGCCAAGCTGATTGTTGAGCCCTGGGATGTTGGCATGGGTGGCTGGCAGACCGGTAAGTTCCCCAAGGGTTTTCCAGAGTGGAACGACCGCTTCAGAGACTCGGTTCGAAAGTTCTGGCTGACCGACATATCAACTGCTAGGAATAGCGGCACTCATCAAAGCGGGGTTCAGGAGCTAGCAGGAAGGCTTGCCGGATCTCAGGATGTTGTTGGTGAGGGTAGCCCATTGGGAACCGTGAACTTCATCACCGCCCACGATGGCTTTACCCTGAACGACCTGGTTTCATACAACGTCAAGCACAACAGCGCCAACGGTGAGGGTAATCGTGATGGTGCAAATCACAACCTGAGCTTCAACCACGGCTTCGAGGGCGAAACCCCAAGCCCTCAGATCAACTACGCAAGACGCAAAGCAGCCAGAAACCTTATGGGGACACTGCTGCTCTCCGCTGGAGTGCCAATGATCACGGCTGGAGATGAGCGCCTAAAGACTCAAGGTGGAAACAACAACGCTTACTGCCAGGACAATGTCATCACCTGGCAAAACTGGGACCCAAATTCTCACCAGCAGGATTTTGAGAACACCGTCAGTCACCTGATTGCCACTCGCAAGGAACTTCCAGCTCTTAGGCCCCGAACCTTTACTCACACTGCCGAGCCCACGCCAGAGGCGGACCAGATGCTTTGGTTTAACGGCAAGGGTGATGAGATGAGCCTTGAGGATTGGCATAACTCTGAGCGCAGAACCCTGCAGCGCCTCACCTATCACCTGATGAATGACGGCAGCAAGCAAGGCGTTCTGCTGGTTGTAAACGGGTCTGAGCGAGTCAAGAACGTGACCCTTGCAATGCGTGAAGGAATCCAATCACTCGAGCTTTTGTGGGACAGCGCATTGGAGTTACCACCAAAGCGAGCGCTTGTTCTGAACCCTGGAGCGAAGCTTCGGATGGTGGAAACCAGCATGCAGCTTTTCCTAGTTGGATAACCATTCACAACTTTTGCAAGCGGTTTCAGCCCATCAACACTAAATTGTGAACGTGGAGAGCAAATATTTCTCAATTGGTCGTATTCCAATAACTCGAACCTGGCCTCAGGTCGACGGGGGTCGATTCCCCGTGAAGGCTTTCCATGGCGAAGTAATCGAGTTCGGAGCAACCGCTTTCCGTGAGGGCCACGACTCGATCGCGGTAGAACTCCACCTCACCTCACCAAGTGGCAAGACCACTTTGCACGCTATGCAATCTGGACCCTATGGCCTTGACCGGTGGACCGCTTCGCTGCAGCTAAATGAAATTGGAAACTACAGCTACCAGGTGTCTGCTTGGGATGATGCCTATCACTCTTGGCTTCACAACACCGAGGTCAAGCTGAAGGCTGGAGTGGATGCTGAGCTAATGATGCTCGAGGGCGAGCGTCTGCTTCGAGCACTCGCCGATAACTCAAGCAAGGACAAAAAGGCCCTCTTGGCCATTGCGAAAGATCTAGTCACTCCAGGAAAAGAACCAATTGAGCGGCTCAAGCTTGCCCTGGAAGCTGGGCTAACCCAACTAGCTGAGCGCAACCCACTGAGGGGCTTAGAGTCTCGCTCCCCGGCGGTTGAAGTTATGTGCGAGCGCAAACTTGCCGGCTCTGGAAGCTGGTATGAGTTCTTCCCTCGCAGCGAAGGGGCAATCAAGAAAGCCGATGGCAGTTTCACCTCGGGCAACTTCAAGACTGCCGTCAAGTCGCTCACCCGAGTTCAGGCGATGGGCTTCGACGTGCTTTACCTGCCGCCGATTCACCCGATTGGGACAAGCCACCGCAAGGGGCCGAATAACACCCTGACCGCAGGTCCAAATGACCCGGGTTCCCCTTGGGCCATTGGCTCAAGCGCTGGTGGTCACGACACCATTCACCCAGATCTTGGCAGTGAGAAAGACTTCAAAGACTTCATCAAGGCAGCCAACAAGCTGAGCATTGAGATTGCGATGGACCTTGCGCTGCAGGCCTCCCCTGACCACCCGTGGGTAAAGACAAATCCCGAGTGGTTCACCACCCGAGCTGATGGTTCGATTGCCTATGCCGAGAACCCACCCAAGAAGTATCAGGACATCTACCCGATCAACTTCGATAACGATCCAGAGGGCATCTACCAAGAGGTGCTTCGGGTCCTAAACAAGTGGATCTCATTCGGCGTGAAAATCTTCCGAGTCGATAACCCACACACCAAACCGGTTTCGTTCTGGCAGCGACTCATTGCCGAGGTAAACAAGGCAAACCCAGAGGTCATCTTCCTTGCGGAAGCTTTCACTCGTCCGGCCATGATGCATGCGCTTGGGAAGGCTGGTTTCCAGCAGTCCTACTGCTACTTCTCCTGGCGCAACCACAAGGATGAGCTTGCCGATTACCTAAAGGAGTTGAGCCAGGATTCTGCTGACTTCTTTAGGCCTGCGCTTTGGGTCAACACCCCGGACATACTTACCGAGTACCTGCAATTTGGTGGCAGGCCAGCCTTCAAGATTCGCGCAACCATCGCTGCAACCGCTGGTTCAACCTGGGGCATGTATTCCGGTTTTGAGCTCTACGAATCGGTTGCAAGGCCAGGTGCTGAAGAGAACATCGACAGCGAAAAGTTTGAATACAAACTGCGCGACTTCGCAGCGGCTGAAAAGTCCGGTGACTCGCTAGCTCCGAGGATTGCGCTACTAAACAAGATTCGCAAGGAAAACCCTGCACTCCAGCAGCTGCGTAACCTGAAGCCGCACTGGAGCGATGACTCGGAGATCTTGGTCTACTCCAAGCACTTGGATGCAGAGCACGCTGGACAGAAGGCAAACACGGTCCTTGTAGTTGTGAACACCGACCCACACTCGGTTCGAGAGACCACGGTCCACCTTGACCTAAAGGCCCTGGGGGTTCAGGGCAAGTTCCGCGTTACAGATTTGATGACCGGTCAGAGCTACCAGTGGGGCGAGCACAACTTCGTTCGACTGGACGCCTTCACCGAACCGGCACACGTATTTAGGGTGGAGCAATGAATCCAGAGGCACACGAGCTCCAAGCCATCGCCGAAGGAAGATTTCACAATCCTCATTCCTACCTAGGTCTTCACGTTTCAGGCAAGGAATGGGTCCTTAGGGCTCATCGACCATTTGCCAAGTCTGTGACAGCGGTCACCAAGAAGGACTCGATCGCTCTTGAGCACCGCTACGGCGGAATTTGGGAGGCCAGCGGCACAGGCAAAGTCTCCGACTATCGCCTGCACTCAGAGTATGAAAACGCTCCGACCTGGATCTCTGATGACCCGTATCGATTCCTGCCGAAGATTGGCGACCTAGACATTCATCTGATTGCAGAGGGTCGTCACGAGCAACTCTGGCAGGCACTTGGTTCGCACTACATCGAGTCGAAAGACTCCATCGGTGACACTTCAGGGGTGAGCTTCAAGGTTTGGGCTCCGAATGCGACGAGCGTTCGCGTCGTCGGTGACTTCAACCACTGGGATGGCACCTGCTACCAGATGCGCTCCATGGGTTCCTCCGGAGTCTGGGAACTCTACATTCCGGGAGTAAAGCCGGGAGCGCTGTATAAGTTCCAGATTCGAACCAAGGCTGGCAACTGGATCAACAAGATTGACCCAATGGCAAGAGCATGCGAGGTTCCTCCGGCTACTGCCTCAGTGGTCGAGCAATCTACCTATAAGTGGCGCGACTCCAAGTGGATGACCGAGCGAGCCAAGCGTGATGCACTGCGCAGCCCAATGAGCACCTACGAGCTTCACCTAGGGTCATGGCGTGGACCAAAGAACTATCGCGAGCTTGCTCCAGACCTAATTGGGCACGTGAAATACATGGGCTTTACTCACGTTGAGTTCATGCCGCTTGCAGAACATCCCTTTGGCGGCAGCTGGGGTTACCAGGTCACCGGCTACTACGCACCAACCTCGCGCTTTGGCTCCCCCGATGACCTGCGCTTTTTGATTGATGAGCTTCACAATGCTGGCATCGGCGTGATCATGGACTGGGTCCCAGCGCACTTTCCAAAAGACGATTGGGCATTGGCCAGGTATGACGGCGAAGCGCTCTATGAGGATGCCGACCCGAGAAGGGGCGACCACCCCGACTGGGGAACGCATGTCTTCAACTTCGGTCGGACCGAGGTCAAGAACTTCCTAATGGCAAACGCAACCTACTGGCTCGAGGAGTTCCACGTGGATGGCCTCCGGGTTGATGCAGTTGCGTCGATGCTCTACCTGGACTACTCAAGAGAAGACGGCGAGTGGCTACCGAATGTTTATGGTGGTCGCGAGAACCTGGATGCGATTGAGTTCTTAAAGGAAACCAACGCCACTGCCTACCGAAGAAACCCGGGCGTAATGATGATTGCCGAGGAATCCACTGCATTCCCAGGCGTCTCGGCACCTACCGACATGGGTGGGCTTGGATTTGGCTTCAAGTGGAACATGGGTTGGATGCACGATTCACTCGAATACATCCAGCGCGACCCATCTCACCGCCGCTACCACCACGGGGAGATTACCTTCTCGATGCTCTATGCCTATGACGAGAAGTTCGTGCTTCCCATCAGCCACGATGAAGTTGTTCATGGCAAGGGCTCACTGCTGGCAAAGATGCCAGGTGATCACTGGCAAAAGCTTGCAAACATGCGCACCTACTTGGCGTTTTTGTGGAGCCATCCCGGCAAGAAGCTTTTGTTCATGGGCCAGGAGTTCGCTCAGCCATCAGAGTGGAGCGAGTCTCGCGTATTGGATTGGTGGCTACTTGATCACCACCCACACCGCGGCATGCAGCAGCTGGTGAGTGACATGAACAAGATCTACACCGCAAACCCCACCCTTTGGGAGCTCGATCACGAGCCATCCGGTTTCCAGTGGATTGATGGCGGCAACGCCGATCAGAACATCCTGAGCTACCTCAGGTTTGACTCGGCCGGAAATGCAATGGCCGTGATTGTGAACTTTGCCGGCCACCCCTACGAAGGCTTCCGAATCGGGTTACCAAGTGGTGGGGTTTGGAATGAGGTTCTCAACACCGACGCTGAGGTTTATGGCGGCAGTGGGGTCGGAAACTTTGGTTCCGTTACCGCAGAACCAATTCCTGCCCACGGCCGAGAGTTTTCTGCGGCGGTAAACGTCCCGCCGCTTGGATCGGTCTGGCTAAAGCTCTAGAACACTTGCCTCTAGAACATCAGGGAGGTGAGCTTGCGCCTAGCCTCAAGGACTGAAGATTCGCTCTCCCCCACCAAGGTGAATAGCTCAAGCAGTCTGCTCTTGATTACATCTCGGTCCTCAAAGTTTGTAGCAAAAGCATCGAGCAGAAGATCAAATGCCCTAGCGGCATCCCCTGAAACCAGGGCTTGATCGGCTGACGCGAATAACTCTCCGTTTGGGCCCTCTGGGGTAATGGCCAAGCGGATCATCAGTCCAACCTGAGCAAGGCCAGCCTTTGCTTCCTTATCGTTTGGATACTCAACCAAGAGCTTCTCGTAGATGGCCTTGGCTCCATTCAGATCCCCACGGTCAATAGCGTCAAAAGCCGCCTGGTGCTCTGGGCTGAGCGGCTTCTCAGGCTTCACTTCACCAAGGCTCACTCGCCCGTTTACGCCATTCTGTTGAGCCGCCTGAAGGACCTGGCCAAGAATCTCCGCAATCTGCTGAGGCTGCGCCTCGCCTTTGAATAGCGGTGCGGGCTGGCCTGCCAGAATCGCGAGTGCTGCGGGAGCCTGAGCCACTGAAACAGCCTGCGCTAATTGCGGAGAGGTCTCGATGCTCACATCAAGACCAGCAAACCTACCCTCGCTAGCCCCAATCATCTGCTCTAGAGCGGCTCTAACCCGCTTTGAGGCATCCGAGGAGTCTGAGACCAACATGATTACTGGAACTCGCTCAGAGAGCGCTAGATAGCTTCTGAGGATGGTCTCATCCGCAGCTACCATCCATCCGCTGACAATATCGCCACCTGCAGCCTGCGGCTTCTTGCTTAGGGCTGATAGGTCGAAGGCTGAACCAAAGTTACTCATCGGGATCCTATGGTGATTGCGGTTAGAAGCTGCTGAGTGGCACCGAGCAGCTGAACAGGTGATTCCGAGCCGCTAGCTGGAACATGGAATAGCAGCATCGCGCCATAGCGGGTCTCGATTCCGGTGGCACTACCACCGGTTCCAAGTAGCAATGCCTCGTCGCCGGTGATCGCAACCGCATCACCCGGGGAGCGAGGAATGATTGTGTAAGTGTCGACCATATAGAGCGCAACTAGTGCTCCACCATCGGCACTTGAAAGCAACACAATCTGGTTGTCTCCCAGTCGATGGCCAAAGTTGAGGTTGGCATTGCTGAGGGTCTCCGCCAGGCTGGCCTGGAAGGTCACCAAATCGGAGATGTACTGATTATCTGCATTGATCAACGTGGACCAGGCACTATCCCCGGGGTTATTGATTAGATCTCCGACAGCCTCTGGCAGCTTCTTGGGGTCAAAGGAGAGAAACTTGCTGTCCACCTTCACCGCATTGGCACCAACCTCTTCACCCGCTACCTCAGGGAAAGTTGCACCTGGCAAAAGGGCTGTGTAGTTCTGAAGTTGGTAGTTATCGCGCGGGCTGGATTGGGTCAGCACCAAAAGCTGCAGTCTTTCCTCACCGGTAACGACCATCACAGACCTTGGCCAAGTGTCGGTTGCACTTGGCAAAAATAGCTTGATTGGGCCAGCGACAATCGGCTCCGGGCCGTCGTCTTCGGCTGCGGTTCGGCGGGCAAGGTTATACGCAGCTCTTCGAACTGCGAGAGCTGCTCCCGTGACTCGAACCTCGATGCCCTCGCGGTCTAACTCGGCATCAGCCTCAGCGATGACATCGACAATCTCACCCAGGATTCGGTCCAACTGACTCTTGGTCATAACCGGAGTCAGAATGTCCGCAGCTGGCGATGGGCTCGGGCTAAGAATGGGCGACTCGTATGAGGCAGTGCAGCCAGCCAAAGTCGCAGCCGAGAGGCTCAGCGCAACAAAGCTAAGACCGCGTCGCCCGCGACGAGCCTTCTTTGGTCCACGCTTTAGCTTTTCGGGTAGGTGCATCTTGACAGGGAACAGACCTGAGGGTCGCGGAGGCTTAGGGCCTCGGTAGTTGCGGCCAATCCTGGTTCTTCTGCGCTTGAGCCACCAGTCAATCAAGATGGCAAGTGAGGCAAGCAACATCAAGAAAAGCCCAATAGGGGGCAGCGGGCTGAAAGGCAGTGGCTGCGGTGGCAGTGTCCATTTGATCTCGATTAGCTCAGGCGCTAGGGCCCGGCCATCACTGGCAACCACAACAGCGGCCTCATTGCCACCGGCCACCACGATCTTGGCGTTCTCCGCACCAACCTTGGAAACCCGCCAGATGTCCTGGCCCACAGGGTCGATTAGCTCGCCTTCACCTGGCCTGTCGATCTGGCTAAGGTTTGCTTTTTCAGCCTCTAGGTCGACCCTTAGTCGAATCTCCTGGTGGGCGGTATCGCCCATCCAGGCGGTTGCGTCAGACTCTCGCACGGTGGCCAAGAAAACCTGCTCTGCCCCTGAGGCAATTACCTCCACCTTGCCTGGATAGGAGGTGAGGGTGCGGTTTGGAATGACGACAAATTGGCGATCGGGAGCTACCTCAATACCGAGTCGGATTGTCTCGAGCGGGCTGTTGCGTACCTGATCGACGATGCCAATCGCGGTAAGGCTCAACCCCACGACAAACGTGGTGATTGCAATCACAAACCGCTTCAAATTGCTCCCGTTAGACTTTGCTAGCCCCAGAAGTTTACCCGCAGGCACTGTTTGAAGCCCTCCGTGTTCATCGATGGTGGCGTTCGCAAGATAAAGCCAAAGATTGCGTAGTTTGTAGTTAGGTCGAGCAAGGAGAACCGATGGAGCAGCGCACGAGAGTGACTAACGCTTTTCAGCTTGGGCTGACCGGAACCATCGGAGTTTTGCTTGCAATCCTGCTTGGGCTTGCCATCTCCCAAACAGCCACGATCCTCACCTACGTCGGAATCGCCCTTTTTGCCGCTTTAGGCCTAGAGCCAGCGGTGCGCGGACTGGTAAACAAAAAACTTCCTCGCCCACTTGCAGTTGCAATCGTTGTGGTCGTCTTCCTGGGAAGCGCTTCACTGCTGCTGTGGGCAGTGATTCCGGCCGTGATCCGTGAAGCCGTCAACCTTATTGACCGCCTGCCACAAATCGTCGAAGACACCATCAACAACGAATTGTTTATTCGCTGGGACACTGAGCTCAATGGAGCGATTACTGAGGCCACGGGTAACTTGCTTCAGTACCTCGCGGATTCAAACAACTGGCCGACCCTAGCCGGCGGCGTGCTCCAGGTAGGTGTCGGGGTGCTCGGTGGATTCGTTGGTCTGATCATCGTTGTGATTCTCTCCATCTACTTCATGGCATCACTTGGAACCATGAAGAGCTATGTTGCAAAACTCATTGCAGCCTCAAAGCGCGAGCGATTTGTCGAGCTAACCGATCAGATCACCTACTCGGTTGGTCGTTGGGTTATTGGGCAGGTATCAGTCGCCCTGCTGCACGCGATTGTGTTGTTTATCTTCCTCAGCATCATCGGAGCTCCATTCGCTCCGCTGCTAGCGGCTATCTCATTCTTTGTGGCGGTTGTGCCACTGATTGGTTCAGTTACCTCTGGAGCGATCAGCACCATCGTGCTGCTGTTCATCGATCCTTCGCTTGCGCTGGCGGTCGGCATCTACTACCTGGTTTACCTGCAGCTCGAGGCCTATGTCATCAGCCCAAGAGTCATGAAGAAGGCGGTATCGGTTCCGGCTGCACTAGTGGTTATTGCTGCCCTACTGGGTGGCACGCTGCTGGGCATCCTTGGTGCTGTGATTGCAATTCCACTGGCCGCAGCGGTGCTCCTACTGGTTCGAGAGGTTTGGGTTCCAAGACAGGAACTGCGTTAGTAGCTGGTTGGTAGCTCACCAAAACCAGGCAGCAAGATCTCCGCGATCTGATTCAAAACTCTCCTTGTGGCATTCTCCCCAACCCAGAGATGCTTCTCGCCGTCAAATGCATAGACCTTTGCCTGCGGCACAATCCCAAACCTAACCGCAGCCTCAACGGGTTTGAGGTAATCATCTAGCTCTGGAACCAGCACGTGCATCGGTCTGCCAAAATCAACCCAGCGCAATAGGTCGGAATCTGTGGCCCGGTGTAGCGGAGGCGACAGAAGTATTGCTCCTGCTATGTCGTGGTTTGGTCCGTACTTGATGGCCAACTCAGTGCCGAATGACCAGCCGACTATCCATAGATTGCTAAGTCCTCGAGACTTACAAAACTCGACAGCTGCCGCAACATCGAACTCCTCGAGCACTCCCCCGTCAAAGCTGCCGGTGGACTTTCCTCGCGGCGACTCAGTGCCGCGAGTGTTGAACCTCAAAACGGCAATGCCCAGGAATTCAGGCAAACGATTAGCGGCCTTGCGGTAAAGGTGCGAATCCATAAAGCCACCATGAGTTGGCAGTGGGTGGAGCGTGATCAGAGTTGCGACCGGGGCCATGCCCACGGGAAGAGCTAACTCTCCTACTAAGGTCTGTCCATCTTGAGTGTGAAGCTCAATCTCTTCACGAATTGATGGCAACTCGGTGCCTGCTCTTATCTCTTCCACTTAGGTGAGCATCCCGTCAAACAGTTTCCAGCAGTGATTGTGGAAGTGGCGCCTAGTTTGAACCCCGCGGTGCAAATCCCATGCAACCGTGTGGGTAATGCCGATTTCAATGGTTATTGAGCACACCGGACAGATCCAGACCTTGCCCTCTTCGGCTCCGCGGCCAGAGCTCTGTTGAACCTGATACTCAACGCCGCGTTTGATTTCAGTTTTTGGAAGCGACAGTCGAACTCGATTTAGGTCTAGTTCTTCAATTCGGACTTCAGGCTGCCTGCGCTTTTTGCCTCGGGCCATGTCCTAGTACCAGTTGTGCTTGTCCGAGTGCGCAAGAGCGGAGCAAGGCTTGCCGTATCGACCGCTGATGTAACCCAGGCCCCAGCGAATCTGAGTTTCAGGGTTTGTTCTCCAGTCTGCTCCAGCGGATGCCATCTTGCTGGCAGGGAGGGACTGCGGGATGCCGTAAGCACCAGAGGAACGGTTCTCCGCATTCCAGCGCCAGTTACTCTCACGCTCCCAAAGCTTCACAATGCAGGAGTATTGGTTGTAATCCCAACCCTTTGCCAAGATCTGCTCTAGAGCAAAGCCCTTGGCTGAGTCTGGTGTTGGGTATGGTGCGGAACCGATGAAGAGATCCAGCAGTCCCTCACCGGAAACCAGCTTGAAGCCACCGCGTTCAAACTGACCATCGCCAGGAACCTCGACAATTTCTAGCTCTTGGAATTCATCGATGGGTCCATCAATGACCTGAACGGTCTGCGCGGAAGCGATTGTGCCGGAGTAGGGATCGACGGCTGTAACCATCACGAGAGAGGAGACAAAAAAGAAGCCCAGGAACGGCAAAGCGCGCGGCTTATTGCGACGCTTAGTGCTGTGTTTACCCAAAAGGCTCCCTACGACAGTCCTCTAGCCTAAATGCAAAGGCTAAATTGGGCAATCAACCCAGGGCGCGCTGGCAGTGCAGGGCCTTGATCACCAAGCCCAAAAACTCATCCACCTCGGTGCGATCAAAGCCCGATCCGGAGCGCTTGAAAGCCATGGTTCGAAGGGTTAGAGGGTCAATCTCGGTGATCACTCCACGCTTTATCTCAAGCTTTTTCAAGATCGCGATTACCTGGCGACGCTTGTAACCGTTTCTTGCCCGAGAAAAGGCCTTGCCGGCTGGCAAGTCGGTAACCCTGCGAATCTCTCTGAGTGCACCAGCAAGCTCTGCAGCTACCTCTTCACGGCCACCGCGCTTAACCTTGCCAGCAACTTCACGCTCTAAGAAGGTCTCGGCATAGCCCGCTATGGCCTTATCCACCGCAGGAATCTGGTATCCGCCGGGAACCAGGTCAAACTTCACAACGCTAAGCATCGAGGAGGTAACAAGCTTTAGGGCTGGGGATTCAAACTGCCGCTGCAGTCTCGCAACCAGCACATCAACCTGTTCCGGGTCGTAACCCGGAATCTTCGCCGAAGTGTTTGGAAATCCCATGTTCAGAACAATACGTGGCTTAGCAGATAAGCAACAAACGCTGATGGCAAAAGGGAATCTAACCTGTCCATCAATCCTCCGTGGCCGGGAAGAACATCCCCCATGTCCTTCACTTCAAGGTCTCGCTTGATAAGCGATTCGGACAGATCCCCCATCACCGAGCTAACAAGCAGTGCAGCACCAAACAAGAGGCCGAACCACAAACTGCCGCCGACCAAAAGCGATGTCACTACACCACCGAAGATAGCCCCCATGATGGAAGCCAACAGCCCTTCCCAGGTTTTCTTTGGGCTAATTTCTGGTGAAAGTTTGGTTTTCCCCCAGATCCTGCCCACTAGATAACCAAAGGAGTCAATTGCGGCAACCGTCAGCACAAAGCCAAACACCCATGCGGTTCCATTGGGCCTGTTGATGAGCAAGATCGAGAAGCTCAACAGCAGAGGCACATAAGCCATCACGAAAGCGCTAGCTCCGAAGTCGCGCAAGCTGGCCTTCACGCCCTGGGAAGTTTTGGCAAAAATCAAAAATAGCCAGCGCCAGCCAACCATGATTCCGATCGCCGCCCAAAGCGTTAGCCACTGCCCCTGCGGCCCAAAGAAGAACGTCATGAAAGGCATTGCGAAGGCGGCTAACATGGCCGGGATCCTTGGAACATGCCAACCGGAGTTACGCATTGCGGTTGCTAGCTCATAGGTGGCAGTTGCAACGGCAGCGGCAACCAGCAGAACAAAAAGCAACGGATTAATCAGCGATAGAACAAAAACTCCGCCAAGACTGAAGCCCACCACCAGGCGGGTGGTCAGAGTTTTTGTCTTTTGATCTTCCAACTAAACCTCGAGAAGCTCGGCTTCCTTGTTCTTTAGCGCTTCATCAATCTTGTCGATGTGATTCTTGGTGATTACCTCGAGCTCTTTTTCGGCGCGCTCGACTTCGTCTTCACCAGCTCCGCCATCTTTTTTGAGGGCTTCTAGGTCTTCCTTTGCCTTGCGGCGAACGTTACGGATAGAAACACGACCGTGCTCAGCCTTGTCACGCACGAGCTTCACGTATTCCTTGCGGCGGTCTTCGGTGAGCTCAGGCAGGTTGATCCGAATGGTGTTGCCATCGTTGTTTGGCGAGGTGCCAAGGTTAGGCATCGCGAGAAGGGCCTTCTCGATTGCCTGCAGCGCACTCTTGTCGTAAGGGGTGATCAAGATTGAGCGAGCCTCAGGGTTCTGAATACCACCAAGCTGGCCAAGCGGAGTTGGAGTGCCGTAGTAGTCGACCATTACCTTCTGGAACATTGCTGGGTTAGCCCTACCGGTGCGAACCGATGCAAAGTCTTCCTTGGTGGCCTCAAGGCCTTTGTCCATCTTGTCTTTGCACTCGCCAAGAATCTCGTTGATCATGTTTCTTTCCTTTTTTCTCTAAGCCCTAACCGCTGTGCCGACTGGTTCTCCCAGTAGCGCAGCGGAAATCTGTTCCATGCCAAAGACTCGCATTGGCATCTTGTTATCCATGCAGAGTGAGAATGCGGTCGCATCCACAACCTTTAGGCCCTTGATTAGCGCCTCCTGGTAGTTCAACTCAGTGAGCTTCTGGGCACTGGGGTCTTTTCTTGGGTCAGCTGAGTAGACCCCGTCAACGCCGTTCTTAGCTACCAGAACCTCGTCGGCGTGAACCTCTAGTGCTCGCTGAGCGGCAACAGTGTCGGTTGAGAAGTAAGGAAGTCCTGCACCAGCGCCAAAGATCACAATGCGGCCCTTTTCCAGGTGCCTGATAGCTCTTAGCGGAAGGTAAGGCTCAGCAACCTGGGCCATTGTGATCGCGCTCTGTACTCGAACATCGCCACCGGCCTGCTCGATAAAGTCCTGCAAGGCTAGGGCGTTCATTACGGTGCCCAACATACCCATGTAGTCAGCGCGAGCGCGGTCCATACCGCGGTTAGAAAGCTCGGCTCCGCGGAAGAAGTTACCGCCACCGACCACGATTGCGATCTCTACCTGGCTAGCTACCGCCTGGATGTCTTTTGCGATAGCCGAGACAACATCTGGGTTTACACCAAGCGACCCGCCGCCAAAGGCTTCTCCGGAGATCTTTAGTAGAACTCTGCGCTTTTTGTTCATAGCGTCTTCCTCCAGTACCGAAAGCCTTTGGGCTTCGGCTAATTCTAGGGCGAGAAAACGAAACGGGCCCGGTCTTTCGACCGAGCCCGTTACAGAGTTTCTAGGTTTAGGCGCCGACGCGGAAGCGAAGGAAGCCGGTGACCTTTAGTCCTGAGTTTTCCAAGACCTTTGCAACCGAGAACTTGTTGTCCTTGGCGAAGTCCTGGTCTAGCAAGCAGGTCTCCTTGAAGAAGCCGGTAACGCGGCCTT
>CAZQHT010000014.1:1800-20690 GCA_964593635.1 uncultured Aquiluna sp. | reverse complement strand
CCTGACCCCCTGCATGCCATGCAGGTGCGCTACCAGCTGCGCCACAGGCCCGAAAACTTTGCCTACTCTACACCTTTAGGCGGCGATTGGCACAACCGGGCAATCACGCCACAGTCGCTCTAGCGAGTAATACTCGCGCTCCTGATCATGCATTACGTGAACAATCAGGTCACCAAAGTCGAGAAGAATCCAGCGACCGGTTGCGTAGCCTTCTCTGAACTTAGCCTTCACCTTGTGCTCAGCAAGGGCATCTTCAATGGCTTCTGAAATTGCAACTGTCTGACGCTCGTTCTTGGCGCTAACAATCAGAAACACCTCTGCGAGAGCAAAGGGTTCGGTGACATCCAGTGCCACAACATCCTCACCAAGCTTGTCTAATGCTGCCTGGGCGGCCACTAGAACTAGAGCCTTTGTTTCTTTGGATGCTGGCAAGTATTACTCTCCTACTGCTGAAATGATTGCGATGGTCGCGACGATAGTCGCAATAGCTAACCCGACGCCAAGTGCGCCGTATGCCCAAGCTTGCCACCAATTCTTGCGAAGCGCATCATCGGGAACCACAGCTACGGTGACCCTTTGGTTGATTACGTCCATCGCGCTCACCGGATCGACCATCGTGATTACGCCAGTCACTGCATCAACGCGGTCGGCGGTGTCGACGACAAGACCATCGAGCGCTCCCGTTAGCGTGCCGGTATTTGGATCTGGAAGGATCGAGATAGATCCGGTGCTCACACCGTCCAAGGTTTCAAGGGGAAGAGAAATTGCTTCCGGGGCAATGTCCAAGACAATCGATTGAGTGCTTGGCTCGGCAAGCAAGTTCGAACCTGTGAAGTCCGCTGGTGAAATCTCAAATGAAGGAGTCGGAGCTGGAATCTCAGTCTCTGCAGTGGCCTCTTCAATAGCGGCCAGAATCACCTCGGGAACCAGGACAGGAATGGGCTCGCTGATTACTCGATCAGCAGGCTCCTCTGAAGGAAGCGCCTCCTGAGTTCTCTGCTCTGGAGCTGCTTGACCGTTGGCTTCAAGAAGTCTGAGTTCACGCCTTGACAAAACTGGCCCGCTCGGGGCTGCTGTAACAACCGGCGCAACAGGCGCGAGCTCTTGAATTGGCTCTGCTGCTTGAACACTCTTAGGCTCAACAGCAGCCTCTTGGACAACCTCGATGGGCTTACCGCTGCGTTCAGCCTCACGCATCTCACGTCTAGTCAGAAACTGAGTCATTCGGCACCTCTGTAAAGCTCATGCTTACCGATGTATTGAACGACTCCGTCTGGCACCAGATACCAAATCGGCTTGGCCTGTGGAACTCGGTCACGAATGTCAGAGGATGAGATCGCCAAAGCTGGAATCTCAAGGACCGATATCGACCCCTCGGGCGCTTTTGGAAGGGTGAGCTGGTGACCTGGTCTGGTTACGGCAACGAAGTGGGCAAGTCCCCAAATCTTGTCGATCTCTTTCCAAGAAAGAATCTGGACAATTGCATCAGCTCCGGAGATGAAGTAGAGGTCTGCATCAGGAAATGTCGAAGCTAGGTCGCGGAGTGTGTCAACGGTATATGTCACTCCAGGGCGATCAATGTCGACTCGGCTTACGGTAAATCTTGGGTTTGCGGCGGTTGCAATCACAGTCATCAAATAGCGGTGTTCCGCTTCGGTAACAGCCTTTTTATGCCATGGCTGGCCGGTGGGCACGAAAACCACTTCATCAAGCTCAAAAGCAGCCGCAACTTCACTGGCTGCTACGAGGTGGCCATTGTGGATGGGGTCAAAAGTTCCACCCATCACACCAATTCGTGGCCTTCTAGAGGTCATGAGAAAGGTTTAGTGGTGACCGCTGTGCGAATCGACCTTGTGTGAGTGACGGTTGGCAACGTGACGGTAGGACCAGGTGATGACGGCAAGTGCCATAAGTCCGCCGAAGGTAATGAGGCCATAGAAAAATGCCGGCATGGGTAGCTCGGTGTAGAAGATGATGATGTCTTCGCTGGCTGCAAGAATCGAATTCAAGACTGCTCCTTCTTTGCTTCCAATAGTTTAGCTGCGGACTTGTCCATCGCCGCTAACCAGCCACTTTGTGCTGGTTAGTACCGTAAGACCCATGGGACCGCGGGCATGAAGCTTTTGGGTGGATATGCCGACCTCTGCGCCAAAGCCGAACTCGCCACCATCGGTGAATCTAGTGGAGGTGTTGACCATTACGACAGCAGAGTCCACCTCGGACTGAAACCGGGCTGCGTTGGCCAAGTCTCGGGTCAAAATCGACTCTGTGTGGTGCGTTGAATACTGCGCAATGTGCTCAAGCGCTTGCTCTAGAGAGTCGATAATCCTCACCGATAGTTCCAGCGAAAGATACTCAGTGCTCCAGTCCAAATTTGTGGCGGGTATCGACCCAGGCATCAAGGAAAGTGATCGTTCGCAAGCGTGCAGAACAACACCAGCCTCGCTCAGTTGCGCTCCAACCTTGGGCAAAAGCTCGGCAGCAACATCACGGTGAACCAGAAGAGTCTCTAGAGAGTTGCAAACCGATGGGCGCTGGACCTTGGAGTTCATGATGATCGGGATTGCTTTCTCCAGATCAGCCGATGAATCAACAAAAATGTGCACAACACCATCGCCGGTTTCGATGACGGGAACCTTGGATTCCTCAACGACAGTCTTGATTAGGCCAGCACTGCCCCTTGGAATCAACATGTCGACCAAGCCACGTGCATGCATGATTGCAAGGGCGCCATCGCGCCCAAAAGAATCAACAGTCTGAACCGAATCTGGACTTAGTGAGTTGGAGGCTAGGGAATCACCAACGAGCGCGATTAGCGCGGCGTTTGTGTGTTCGGCAGCCGACCCGCCGCGCAAAACTAGCGCGTTCCCACTCTTGATAGCCAAGGCAGCGATGTCGATGGTGACGTTGGGTCTCGCCTCGTAGATCATGCCGATGAGGCCAAATGGCACTCGAACCTGGCGAATCTCAATCCCATTGGGCAAAGTCTTGGCGCTAACGGTCTCGCCGATGGGGTCATCTAGCTCGATGATTGCCTCAACGGCCTGCGCTAGAGACTCGATTCGATTCTCGTTGAGCGTCAGCCTGTCCTGAAGACCCTGGGCCATGCCATTTGCAACGGCTGCTTGAAGATCCAAAGCATTGGCCTTCAAAATCTCTGAGGCCCGAGCTCGCAGATTGATTGCCAGCGCACTGAGCACGGAATTGCGGGTTGTGAGAGAGGCCAACGAAATGCCGGTGGCCGCCAACTTCGCGCTTCGAATCAGATCAAGTGCAGACATGCGAAAAGCCTAGATTGTTCTAGCCAAGAAGTGGGTGTGGTTCACACGCTTGGAATCCAGCAGAGTTGAGTTAGACGCAGAGGTTAGTATCACCGGAATACCAGCTTCGGTTGCCAATGTCGCAGCCACAACCTTTGTAATGGCTCCACCTGTGCCATAGCCGGTCGATGTTCCAGAGACTTCAAGCGCCGAGAGATTGTCGCCAAATTCCACCACTTCAATGCGCTCCGCGCCAGGCTCGGTTGGTGGCTTGGTATAGAGCGAATCAATGTCGGATAGCAAGATAAGCAGGTCTGCTTGAACCAGGATTGCAACCTTGGCCGCAAGCTGATCGTTATCGCCAAAACGAATTTCCTGCGTTGCAACAGAGTCGTTCTCGTTGATGATTGGCAGCACGCCTAAAGAAATAAGTCGTTCTAGCGCCATGGACGCATTCTCAGAAGATTGCGAGTCAGCGATGTTTTCGACAGTCAGTAGCACCTGACCGGGAATGCGCTTGTGACGCGCCAGCGAGCGCTCATAACGGCCCATAAGTCGAGCCTGTCCGATGCTCGCAAGAGCTTGAGAAGTTGCCAGGTCCTCTGGCTTTGCCGTGAGTCCAATGAGTGGAGATGCAGTAGCGATGGCCCCCGATGACACCAGCACCACTTCTTTGCCTGCTGACATGAGCCGAACACACAGGTCGACTATTGAGTCAAGCTGCGCTTCGTTCGCCCCGGTTATTGAACTAGAGCCCACCTTCAAGACGATTCTTGAAGCGCTAGCAACTAAATTGATGGTGCTCATTCGGTGTCCTCAGCAAACACACTTGCTTCTCTGACCGCTTGACGCTCTTCACGCCCCTTGGCGCGCTGATCCATCATTTCGTAGTACTGCATGCGGCGCTCTTCGTTTGTTCTTCTCGCCTTGCCGCTGTCGGCTGCCTCTACCCCACCTGGAGCTTCGACTAGCTCGGCAACAGAGGAGATGAGTGGATCCCAGTCAAACACCACACCGTTGCCGGAACCGATGATGACGGTTGATCCCCTGCGAGCACCTCGCTTATAGAGAGCCTCTTCGATGCCAATCTTCTGCAGGCGCTCAGACAAGAATCCAACTGCCTCGGCATTGCCAAAAATTGTCTGCGCCACCCAGCGTTCTGGCTTCGAGCCGGTGATCCTAAAGACTTGCTGCTCGCCGATCTCCTCAACCCGAATCTCGAAGCTGGTCTCTTCCTTCTTCTTTGGAAGCAGAGAAATGCGCTTTGAAGACTCGGCGATGTGGGTCTTGCGTGCCTCGAGTACGACCTGGGCAAGTGCGTAGTTGAGCTCCTTCAATCCAGCATGAGTTGCGGAGGAGATCAGATAAACCGGGTAGCCACGAGACTCAAACTCTGCCTTTACGAACTCAGCGAGCTCCTGGGCGTCTGGAATGTCGACTTTATTGAGTGCTACCAGCTGAGGTCGCTCGATTAGCGGAGTTTGTCCTGCTGGGACCTCGTAAGCGGCCAGCTCCTTGAGGATTACATCTAGGTCCGAGATCGGATCGCGACCCGGATCCATAGTTGCGCAGTCAATTACATGCAAAAGTGCGCTACAGCGCTCCACATGACGCAAGAATTCAAGTCCCAAGCCCTTTCCATCGCTAGCGCCCTCAATTAGGCCTGGAACATCGGCAATTGTGTAGCGAGTCTCCCCAGCCATCACCACACCGAGGTTTGGGTGCAGAGTCGTGAACGGGTAGTCAGCAATCTTGGGGCGAGCAGCGCTCATGGCAGCAATCAACGAGGACTTTCCAGCGGATGGAAAACCAACCAGGGCAACATCGGCGACAGTCTTGAGCTCAAGAACGATGTCTCCGGCCCAACCAGGGACGCCTAGCAGGTGGAAGGCAGGCGCAATCGACTTGCGGTTGGCCAGCGACATGTTGCCAAGGCCGCCTTGACCACCCTCAGCGACCAAAAGCTCCATCCCGGGCTCCCCCAGGTCAGCAAGAATCTTGCCCTCAGGAGTCTTGACGACTGTGCCAACAGGGACAGGGAGGACTATGTCGGCCCCGCGCGCTCCATTGCGATAGTCGCCAGCACCACTGCTTCCCGAGCCCGCGGCTCGGTGCGGACGGTGGTGGTAGTCAAGCAGGGTGGTGACGTTTGGGTCGGTTACCAAAGTAATCGAGCCACCGTCTCCGCCATCAGCGCCATCTGGGCCAGCAAGCGGCTTGAACTTCTCGCGCTTTACCGAAGTGCAGCCATCGCCACCGCTACCTGCCTTGAGGTGCAGGGTGACCTGATCCACGAAAGTGATCATGACTACTCCTTTTGATACAGAAAGAGGCGGACCAAAAGGCCCGCCTCCAAAAGTCTCTGCTAGTTACTGGGTAACTACGTTGATTACCCTGCGGCCGGCCTTTGCACCGAACTCAACTGCGCCTGCAGCTAGAG
The DNA here is from genome assembly GCA_964593635.1 of uncultured Aquiluna sp. GTDB lineage: Bacteria > Actinomycetota > Actinomycetes > Actinomycetales > Microbacteriaceae > Aquiluna. Next base: position 14,990 of record CAZQHT010000014.1, on the reverse strand, counting down.
CGAACAATGTGTCGTCCTTGCCGCGGCCTACGTTCACTCCCGGGTGGAAGTGGGTTCCACGCTGGCGGACCAAGATTTCGCCTGACTTTACGGCCTGGCCGTCGTGGCGCTTTACACCTAGACGCTGGGCGTTTGAGTCGCGACCGTTGCGGGTGGAGCTAACTCCCTTTTTGGATGCCATTTCTACCTACCTACTTGATCTCGGTGACCTGGACGCGGGTGAGGTCCTGGCGGTGGCCCTGACGCTTCTTGTAACCGGTCTTGTTCTTGTACTTCTGAATGATGATCTTTGGGCCACGGGTCTGGTCTAGAACCTCAGCAATAACCTTCACCTTGGCAAGAGCCTTGGAGTCGGTGGTGACCTTGTCGCCGTCAACTAGCAACAGAACAGGCATCTCGATGGATCCTGATGTTGCAGAGATACGGTTCATGGTCACAATGGTTCCAACTGAAACCTTCTCCTGGCGACCGCCAGCGCGAACTACTGCGTAAACCACGTGTAAACCTAACTTTTCTGGATTGAAGACTCTTCCGACAAAACTGCCGTGAGCAACAGCGCCTCAGTCTAGTAAAGATAAAAGGCGCGGTCAACCACCGAGCAACTATTCTTTGGAAGAATCCTCAACCTGGTTGGTAGCCTTCGCAGTTACCCTGCGACGCTTTGGTTTTTCCTTTACCTCAGGCTCAGGAAGCGAGTCCAGAACCCTATTTAGGAGCTCGGTCTTACCCTCAGGCTCCTTGAAGTTTGGTGCTGATGAGTCTTCACTCTGTGGGGCCTGAGCAATCATGTTCACGACGTTCTTGAGAACGTCTGCCTGCTCAGCGGTAACGACCTTCTTCACCACGATCTCAGGCTTATCGCGCTTCTTACCGCGCTTCTGGTTCTGACCGCGGTCCTCAGGCATCTTGAAGCGAGGCTCGTCGTGAACCATGACACCGCGACCAGCGCAGCATTCACAGGTCTCACCGAAGGTCTCCAGGAGACCAACACCGATCTTTTTCCTGGTCATCTGAACAAGCCCAAGAGAGGTAATCTCGCTGACCTGGTTCTTGGTCCTGTCCCGAGATAGGCACTCAAGCAAACGCCTACGAACCATTTCCTGGTTCGACTCGTGAATCATGTCGATGAAGTCCACAACAACGATGCCGCCGATGTCACGCAGACGAAGCTGGCGCACCAGCTCCTCAGCTGCTTCGAGGTTGTTCTTGGTAACGGTCTCTTCCAGGTTTCCACCGGAACCGATGAACTTTCCGGTGTTCACATCCACCACAGTCATCGCTTCGGTGCGGTCGATGACTAGGGACCCACCGGAGGGAAGGTAGACCTTGCGATCCAGAGCCTTGGCAATCTGGTCACCGAGGCGATAGAAATCAAATACATCCTCGGCATGGTCGTAAGCACTGAGTCTTTCGACAAGGTCAGGAGCGACTGAAGCTAGGTAATCGGCAATAGTTTCCTTTGCCTCGGCACCTGACACAACCAACTTCTGGAAATCCTCATTGAAGACATCGCGAATGATCTTGACCAGCAGATCTGGCTCAGAGTGCAGTAGCGCTGGTGACTTGCCCTTGGCCTTTTCAGAAATACTTTCCCATTGGGCCTTTAGGCGCTCGACATCGTGGATGAGCTGATCCTCGGTCGCGCCCTCGGCAGCAGTGCGTACGATTACGCCCGCATCCTCTGGGAGTGCAGTCTTGAGAATTGTCTTCAGTCTCTGACGCTCAGACTCAGGGAGCTTGCGAGAGATGCCGGACATGTTCCCGCCTGGGACATAGACCAAGAAGCGACCTGGAAGTGAAACCTGAGAGGTCAGACGAGCACCCTTTTGTCCAACCGGGTCCTTTGTTACTTGAACCAACACCTGGTCACCGCTCTTTAGAGCAAGCTCGATCCTTCTGGGCTGGTTGCCGGTTTCGGCTGCTTCCCAGTCAACTTCTCCCGAGTAGAGCACAGCATTTCTACCCTTACCGATATCAACGAAGGCAGCCTCCATTGACGGTAGAACGTTCTGGACCTTACCCAGGTAAACATTGCCAATAAGCGATCCACCTTGGCTCTCGGCAACGTAGTGCTCGACGAGCAGGCCATCTTCCAGAACTGCGATTTGGATCCTGCCGTCCTTATCGCGCACAACCATGGTTCGCTCAACGGACTCGCGACGAGCCAGGAACTCGCTCTCGGTCACATTGGTGCGACGACGTGAGTTGTCACGCCCATCACGACGGCGCTGGCGCTTGGCGTCCATCCGGGTCGACCCAGCAGCCGACTCCTCGGAATCTGCCTTCTCGCGAGGTGCTCGTTCCTTGGTGGCTGGCTTTTCCTTGACTGGCTTATCGCGAACTGGCTTCTCACGAGGGGTGCGCGCTGGGCGCTCCACCTCGTCATCTATCGCAAGCTTGCCGGAACGAGGATTTACCTTCGGGGTTGGCAAATCTGGAGCTTGGAAAATTAGTTGAATTGCTGGCGGTTTAACCGCTTCTTCTTTTTTCTTTGGCACTTTCGACCTATTTGCACCGGTACACACCCACGGTGCTTCTGTTGGGATTCAAGCCTCAACCTGAATCAAATCTTCATCTCGTGGAATCTCTGCTCCACTAAAACCTGCGATGCAAGTGTGTTCGCATCTGCCAGAAGTATGACACGGTTGTTATCAAAATGCGATAATCACCGCATGGTATTTCCATTCGCACTCATCGCCTTCGGCATCCTGGGCTGGGTCGCGAGCTTTGGACTTACGCTCGAGCGCATCAAGGTGGCTGGCGACCCCATGGCCGCAACCGCCTGCGACATCTCACCTTTCATTAGCTGTAAATCAGTAATGCTCTCGGAGCAGGCTGCACTCTTCGGTTTTCCTAACCCACTAATCGGGCTCGCCGCATTCTTCGCTCCGGTGGTGGTAGGTATGGCGATCCTGGCCGGAGCAAAATTCGCACCTTGGTTCTGGAGGCTGTTCGTGGGTGGGCACCTCTTTGCAATGGCATTCGTCATCTGGCTCTTCAGCCAAAGCGTTTATGACATCGGTTCGCTTTGCCTCTACTGCATAGTTGCATGGACCGCGACCATCCCATTGTTCTGGGCATCAGTTGGATTTAGCGCTAAAGAGGGCTTCCTCGGAAAGCGCCTGCACGCAATTGGCGAATCACTGCACAGCTGGAGCTGGGTGCTGGCAATACTTACCTACTTCGCCCTGATCATCCCGATCGTGATTCACTTCTGGCGTTTCTGGCCGACACTTCTCTAAAAGCGTTTAGAACCAGAGAGCTAGCTCTCTGGCAGCGGACTCTTCCGAGTCCGATCCGTGGACGAGGTTCTGAACTACCTTGGTTCCCCAGTCACGACCCAGGTCTCCACGAATTGTTCCAGGAGCTGCGGTGGTTGGGTCGGTCGGTCCAGCCAGTGACCTAAAGCCTTCAATCACGCGATTGCCGGTGAGCTCAATCGCCACAACATCGCCAGAGAGCATGAACTCCATTAGCGGCTCATAGAACGGTTTGCCCTCGTGCTCGGCATAGTGCTGAGCAAGTAGTTCTCGGGTAGGAGTCAGTTTCTTTAGCTTTGAGACTACGTAGCCCTTTTGCTCACAGCGCGCGATTACCTCGCCAATTAGATTGCGTCGAACGCCATCTGGCTTAACAAGAACAAGGGTCGATTGGGTCATAGCTCTTCCTGGAGTTTTTGGTAGTTGCTGCGTGCTTTATCAATTGTGCCACCGGCGATCATTGCCCAGATCCACATTCCAACAAGGATTGTGCCAATCAAGAACATGCCCCAGAGCCAGAACCCACTCACCAGAATCAGCGCCTGCAGTGCCCAGCCGAAGGCATAACCGCCCGGGCGGCCAAGTATTGCTGGGGTCAAGATCAAAAGGCTCGAAACGCCAATGCCAACCCCCCAAATCCAAGGTGTTGGAGCAACTTGCAGGCCGAAGGCCGCCAAAGTTGCAAAGAAAACTACGATCGCCTCGAAGCTAAGGACTATTGCGCCCAGGGCGCGTTTGGTTGATTTCTGGCTACTCATCCTCATCATCTTCCCTTAGGTTTCCGAGAATTTCCCCAACAAGGTAGAGCGAGCCGCTAACCACTGCCACAGCGTCGCTTGCCGTGGCTCTTTGAACGAGCTCCTGGTATGCAGCTATCGAGTCTGGGATCACGGCAATTACTTCAATCCCGACATCCTCAAGAGCTTCGGCAAAGGCTGCGGCTGCTAAAGCCCTGGGTCCTGGAGCTTGGGTGACAATCACCGAGTTGAAACATTGGGAGAACTCCTGGGCGGTGGCATGAATGTCTTTATCGGCCAAAATCGCAACCAGCCCGATGACCTCTCGGCCAGGAAAATGGAAACTCATTCCTGCCGCTAGTGAACGAGCACCAGCAGGGTTGTGAGCTCCATCCAGCAGCACAACCGGGTCCTTCGAAACAACGTGCAGACGGCCCGGAGAAACGGTGTCGACTAGCGCTTGTCGAAGAACTTCATCATCGATAGATCGAGATCCTTCACCCAGGAATGCCTCAACCGCAGCAATGGCCGTGGCAGCATTCTCAGCCTGGTGCGCTCCTAGAAGCGGCATCCATAGCTGTGGATACTCCCCCGCTAGACCCTGAACCGAAAATCGAACACCGTATCCATCTGCGGAAACATCGGAGAATCCAAAGTCGGCTCCGCTAAAAAGAACCTTTGCCTTGGAAGCAAGAACCTTAGCCGCCTCGGCGCTTTGCGGTGACGAGACCACAATCGACTCCGGCTTGATAATGCCGCTCTTGGTTAGGGCAATCTCAGCGACTGTGTCGCCAAGCGACTTCTGGTGATCAAGATCAATTGAGGTGAAGACCGCGACATCCGCATCCGCAACATTGGTCGCATCCCACTCTCCACCCATTCCTACCTCAAGGACTAGAACGTCAACTGGGACATCGCTGAATACCTGAAATGCCAACGCGGTCATTGCCTCAAAGAAGGTGAGCGGGTTTTCGCCAGCCGCTGTGAGCTCGGCATCGACGAGCTCAAGTAGAGGTTTGTTTTCCAGGTAGGTCTCGACAAATACTTCATCGCTCACCGGCTCGCCATCGATAGCAATTCGTTCGTTGAAGCTGATCAGGTGCGGAGAAGTTAGGCGACCAGTGCGCAACCCGTGCTCGCGAAGGATTCGCTCGATCATGCGAGAGGTCGAGGTTTTTCCATTCGTGCCGGTGATGTGGATGATGCCGTAGTTCTTCTGCGGGTCACCCATCACCTCAACGGCACGGGCCGTCGGAGCGAGTCTTGGGCGAATCTGGTTCTCAGGCTGTCGAGCGTAAAGCTCGTCCAAAACAAGCTGCATGTCAGGAGTTCGAGACTTAGCCAACTTTGGTGAGCTCGATTCCGAGGCTTCCGCTCTCACCAATTTGAACACCCTCAACGGACCCAGCCTGGATAGTCAACTGAGTCGCCAACACCTCTGCCGAAATGAATTCGCGGTGCTCTTGAAGTGCAATGACGCTCTCCTGGTCAGCGGTGAGTGAAAGAGAAATTCGATCCGAAACATCAAGCCCAGCATCCTTGCGGGCTTGCTGGATCTGTCGAATTGCATCTCGAGCGCAGCCCTCGCGCTCAAGCTCGGCACTGACCTTGGTGTCTAGCAGAACAAAGCCACCGGAGGTGATACCGACTCTGAAGTCTTCGCTAACCGCAGCCGCTGTCATTGAGAGCTCAAACTCGCCATCAATCAGATCAGTCCCATCAACCGAGACAACTCCGGCATTCACAGACCAGTTACCGGCCTTCGCCTCACGAATAATGCGCTGCACATCTCCACCAACGCGGGGGCCGAGGGTTCTCGCGTTTACCGTCAGAGACTTACTGAGGCCAAACCTTGCCGCGGCCTCATCATTTGCCGGCACAACAGAGACCTTCTTGACGTTCAACTCGTCGGCAATTAGGTCGACGTAGCTCGCAAGCTGCTCTGAATTGCTTGCAATGGTTAGCTCTGCAAGTGGCAAGCGAACACGAAGCCCAGCTGCTTTTCTCAGCGAGAGTGCGACCGAGGCAGCCTCGCGGATTGCATCCATGTCAGAAACCAGGTTGAGATCTCTTGGGAACTCGGATGCATCCGGCCAGAACTCAAGGTGAACAGAACGACCATTAGTCAACCCGCGCCACATTTCCTCCGCGGTAAGCGGTAGCAATGGAGCAACCGCACGAAGCACTGCCTCCAAAACGGTGTAGAGGGTGTCAAAAGCCCGCTTGTCGCCCTCCCAGAATCGATCTCTTGAGCGACGGATGTACCAGTTGGTAAGCACCTCGGCGAAGTCACGCACCTTCGCAGATGCGTTGTAGCTGTCAAAGACATCAAGATCAGCCTCGAGCTCGGTAATCAGAACCGAAGTTTTCGACAGGATGTAGCGATCGAGTAGCTGAGTCGAACTGTGCGAAGGAGAGGCCTCATAGCTCGAGGCGTTCGCGTAGAGGGTAAAGAAGTAGTAGCTGTTCCACAGCGGCAAAAGTGCCTGTCGAACGCCCTCACGAATACCCTGCTCTGTTACCGAGAGATTGCCACCGCGAAGAATCGGGCTCGACATCAGGAACCAGCGCATTGCGTCGGATCCATCGCGATTGAAAACCTCGTTGACATCCGGGTAATTGCGAAGCGACTTCGACATCTTTTGTCCGTCGTTTCCAAGCACAATTCCGTGGCTGACCGCATTCTTGAATGCTGGCCTATCAAACAGCGCAGTGGAAAGAACATGCAGGGTGTAGAACCAGCCCCTGGTTTGACCGACATACTCCACGATGAAATCCCCTGGGAAGTGGGTGTCGAACCACTGCTGATTCTCAAATGGGTAGTGAACCTGGGCAAATGGCATGGACCCGGACTCGAACCAGCAGTCCAAAACCTCGGGAACCCTGCGCATCATCGACTTGCCGGTTGGGTCATCTGGATTTGGACGGACCAGTAGGTCCACCTCTGGACGGTGCAGGTCAGTTGGCCTAACACCGAAATCAGCCTCAAGCTGATCCAGCGAACCGTAAACATCAATCCTTGGGTAGTTCGGGTCGTCGCTTCGCCAAACCGGAATCGGAGCTCCCCAGAAGCGGTTGCGCGAGATGGCCCAGTCACGGACGTTCTCAAGCCATTTGCCGAAGCTGCCGTTCTTGGTGTGCTCAGGAACCCAGTTGATGTCCTGGTTCAGCTCCAACATCCGGTCACGAAGCTTTGTGGTCTCCACAAACCAGGAAGAAACCGCCTTGTAAATCAGCGGGTTCTTGCAGCGGTAGCAGTGTGGGTAGGAGTGGTCGTAGGAGGCCTGGCGAACTAGGCGTCCCATAGCCTTTAGGTCTGCGGTGATCGGCTTGTTGGCCTCAAATACATGCATTCCCGCGTAGGGAGGGATGTTCGCTAGATACTCGCCACGTTCGTTGATTGAGACGTAGGTCGGGATTCCTGCTGCCTGGCAGAGGTTCTGGTCATCCTCACCATAGGCAGGCGCCTGGTGAACAATTCCAGTTCCCTCGTTATCGGCAACATAGTCACCAACCAACACCTGCCAGGCGTTGGCCACCTCGTACTTCTCATCTGCATAGAAGTCAAAGAGTCGCTCATAGCGCAAGCCAGCAAGATCTTTACCCAGCACTCGCATTGAAACCGAAGCTTCGGCGGCTTCGCTGGATTCAAAACCCAGGTCCTTTGCATAGTTTCCAAGCAGCTTGCTCGCAATCAGGTAGCTACCTGACTCAGAAACGGCAATCGAGTATTCAATTTCAGGGCCGACAGCGAGAGCAAAGTTAGTTGGAAGAGTCCAGGGAGTGGTGGTCCAGGCCAGCATCTTGACACCATCGAGCTTGTTGCCCGGAGCGGTTATCGGAAAACTGACTGTGACGGACTGATCCTGGCGGGGACGGTAAACCTCGTCATCCATTCGAAGTTCGTGGTTTGAAAGCGGCGTCTCGCAGCGCCAGCAGTAGGCCAAAACCTTGAAGCCCTCGTAAATCAGACCCTTGTTGTGGAGCTCCTTGAACGCCCAGATCACGCTCTCGGTGTAGTTGAGATCTAGCGTCTTGTAGTCGTTGTCGAAGTCGACCCAGCGTGCCTGGCGGGTGACGTAGGTGCGCCAGTCCTCGGTGTATTTCAGAACACTGGTCTTGCAAAACTCGTTGAACTTGGCGACACCAAACTTCTCAATTTCAGGTCGGCCGGAGATGCCCAGAAGTCTCTCTGCCTCTACCTCTGCGGGAAGACCGTGGGTATCCCAACCAAATCGACGCTCAACACGCTTGCCGCGCATGGTTTGGTAGCGCGGGATTAGGTCTTTGGTGTAGCCGGTTAGAAGGTGGCCGTAGTGCGGTAGTCCATTGGCAAAGGGAGGGCCGTCGTAGAAGACAAATTCGTCAGCACCTGAAGCTTCACGCTGGTTTACAGACTCCTGAAAAGTGTCGTCCTTGGCCCAGTGTGCCAAAACCTCTTCCTCGACCTTTGGGAAGGATGGTGATGGTGCTACGCCAGAATCTGGCTTGTGCTTTGGATACATCATGGCTTTCGGAAGGAGTTTGCGAACTTATCAATGTTAACCTAGAGGAGTTGCCGAACCTGGAGTCTTCCCAATTGAACGAAAATCTTCCTGATCCACTACGCACCGCCAGCGTCCCAGAAAAGGCGACGGTTGACGGCCTCGAGCAGAAGTGGGTTCCGCAGTGGGAAAGTGCCGGCACCTACAACTTTGGTTCCACCGGCGAGGTTTACTCAATTGACACCCCTCCTCCAACTGCCTCCGGCTCCCTGCACGTAGGGCACGTTTTCAGCTACACCCACACCGACGTAATCGCTCGCTACAAGCGCATGCAGGGCTTCAATGTCTTCTACCCAATGGGCTGGGATGACAATGGATTGCCAACCGAACGCCGTGTGCAGAACTACTACGGGGTTCGTTGCGACCCGCAGCTTCCCTACGTCAAGGACTTCACTCCCCCGCAAGAGGGTGGGGACAACAAGTCTTCAAAGGCAGCGGACCAGCTGCCCATTTCCCGAAGAAACTTCATCGAGCTCTGTGAAACCCTCACTGAAGAAGATGAGAAAACCTTCGAGAACCTTTGGCGCGACCTTGGACTTTCCGTGGACTGGTCTAGGACCTACCGCACCATCAGCAAGGATGCGCAAAAGGTTTCGCAGCAGGCCTTTCTAAACAACCTGGCCAGAGGCGAGGCCTACCAGGCAATGGCTCCAACGCTCTGGGATGTGACCTTTAGAACAGCGGTTGCGCAGGCGGAGCTTGAAGATAAGGACATGCCTGGTGCCTACCACCGGGTTGGCTTTGATGGGCCAGAGGGCAAGATCTTTATCGAAACCACAAGGCCTGAGCTAATTCCTGCCTGCGTGGCATTGGTTGCACACCCCGAGGACGAGCGCTACCAGGCGCTGTTCGGAAAGACCGCAAAGACACCGATCTTCGGTGTCGAGGTTCCGATTCTTGCCCACAGGCTTGCTGTGAAGGACAAGGGGTCAGGCATCGCGATGATCTGCACCTTTGGCGATGTGACCGACGTGATTTGGTGGCGCGAACTTGATCTGCCAAACCGAGCCATGATCGGCTGGGACGGCAGAATCCTTGCGGAGGCGCCAGATGTGATTGCAAATGGTCCTGGAGCCTCGCTCTATGCAGAACTGGCTGGAAAGACAATCTTCAGCGCCAAAGAGGTCATGGTTGCAGCCCTTCAGGCTTCTGGCGACATGGTTGGCGAGCCAAAGCCAATCGTTCACCCGGTCAAGTTCTTCGAAAAGGGAGACAAGCCACTCGAGATCGTTTCAACCAGACAGTGGTACATCCGAAACGGCGGTAAGGACGACGAGCTTGCTGCACGCCTGATCTCACTTGGTAAGGACCTAAAGTTCCACCCAGACTTCATGCGCGTCCGCCTGGAGAACTGGATCAACGGGCTCAACGGCGACTGGCTGATTTCACGCCAGCGCTACTTCGGTGTTCCAATCCCAATTTGGTATCCACTGGATGCAAGCGGAAACCCAGACTTTGATCACCCAATTTCTCCTTCTTCCGAGCAACTGCCAGTTGACCCATCGGTTGATGTTCCAAATGGCTACACAGAAGCTCAGCGCGGTCAAGCCAACGGTTTTATTGGTGAGCACGACATCATGGACACCTGGGCTACCTCCTCGCTGACCCCTCAGCTAGCCGGAGGCTGGTTGAGCGATCCAGAGCAGTTTGCAAAGGTCTTCCCGTTTGACCTAAGGCCACAGGGCCAGGACATCATCAGAACCTGGCTCTTCTCAACGCTGCTCAGATCAGAACTCGAGCACGGCCAGCTGCCCTGGAAGAATGCCGGCATTTCCGGGTGGATCCTCGACCCAGACCGCAAGAAGATGTCAAAGTCAAAGGGCAACGTCGTGGTTCCAAACGACCTGCTCGAGGCACACGGATCGGATGCAGTCCGCTACTGGGCAGCAGCAGCAAGGCTGGGAACCGATGCCGCCTTCGACGAGGGCCAGATGAAGATTGGTCGACGCCTTGCCAACAAGGTGTTGAACGCAGCCCGCTTCGCGCTAACCGAAGAGGTCCCTGCCGGAATCACCGAGGTCACTGAGCCAATCGACCGGGCCATGCTTGCAAACCTTCGCAACCAGATTGGTATTGCAACCAAGGCATTCGAGTCCTACGACCACACCAAGGCGCTCGAAACTACCGAGACGATGTTCTGGGCCTTCACCGATGACTATGTCGAGTTGGTAAAGGAGCGCTTCTATGGCAAGGCCGGTCACAGTGCCCAAGAGATTGGCAGCGCTGTTATCGCACTACGACTTGCCACCGGCGTTTTCCTTAGGCTCCTAGCCCCGTTCATCCCCTTCGCAACCGAAGAGGTTTGGTCCTGGTGGCAAAAGGGTTCGATCCACAACTCAACCTGGCCAACCGAGGATGAGCTTGCTGGTTACGACAACGCTGAACTTATGGGCATCGCCGCTAATGCTCTTGTCGCAGTAAGAAAGAGCAAGTCAGACATGAAGCTTTCCATGAAGGCTGAGATCCTGAGCGCAAAGCTGTGTGGACCCATGCAGGTAGAGCGTTTCCTTTCGGACCTCAAGGCTGTAGGGCGAATTCACTCCCTAGAACTACATGTAGATAACGAAGTCACGCTGTCAGAAGTTGTGTTCGCCGAACCAGAATAAGCTTTGGGGATGACTAATCCTCTACTGACAAAGTCCCCACTGCCCTTCGAACTGCCTGACTTCAAGCAGCTAACGGATGAGCACTACCTTCCAGCATTTGAGCACGCTGTTTCAGCGCACAATGCCGAGATTGCAGACATGCTTTCGCACACCCCGGTCAGCTTCGAGAACACTGTCGTTGCCATGGAGCGAGCCGGCGACCTTCTCAACACAACCATGATGGTGTTCTACAACAAGTCATCAAGTGACACCAACGAGAAGATGCAGGCGCTAGAGTCCGAAATTGGTCCTCGACTAGCCGCCCACATTGACTCAATTCGCCTAAACCCTGCCATTTTCGCAAGGCTCCAGGAGCTTGACCAGCAGCGCCAAGCAGGCAGCCTTTCTCTCGACTCAGAGAGCGATTGGCTGCTAAGCAAGTACCTCAAAGACTTCAAGTTCGCAGGAGCAGCGCTTTCCGAGACTGCGCGCCAGCGAGTCACCGAGATCAACGAACGGGTTTCACTTCTCGAGGCCGAGTTCGACAAGCGCTTGCTGGCTGACACCAACGACCTTGCTATCCACCTGGACTCACCAGAGCGATTGGTTGGACTAACTGACGCGGAGATTGCGGCGTGCAAGCAAGCCGCAGAGGACCGCGGCAGAACCGGCTACACCATTCCGTTGCTGAACTACTCCGGACACCCACTGCTAGCGAGTCTTGAAGACCGCAGCCTCCGCGAGCAGATCCTCAAGGCAACCCTCTCAAGGGGTCAGCGTGGCAATGCCAACGACACTGCAAGCGTTGTCAAGGAACTTCTAGACCTGCGACGCGAGAAGGCAGGCCTGTTTGGCTTCGAGACCTACGTTGACTACGTCACCGCCCAGCAAACTTCTGGAAGCGGTGCAAACGTCCACAAGGTCTTGCGCTCAATCGCGCCGGCTGCGCGCCGTAACGCGGAGAAGGAAGCGGCAAAGCTCCAGGAGCTGATGGCCCTTGAAACCGAAGGAAAGCTAGAGGCTTGGGACTGGAACCGCTACACCGAGCAGCTTCGCTCCAAGGAGTTTGCAATCGACGTAACGGTTTTGAAGCCCTACTTCGAGCTCCGAAGAGTCCTGGAGGACGGAGTCTTCTATGCGGCTGGCAAGCTATTTGGTCTTTCTTTCTCAAGGCGGGACGACCTAGTCGGTTACCACCCAGACAACTGGATCTATCAGGTCAAGTTTGAGGATGGCTCCGACTGCGGTCTTTACCTCTTCGACCCATTTGCAAGACCATCCAAGCGCGGTGGCGCATGGATGAACAACCTGGTTGACCAGTCGGATTTGCTCGGCAAACTTCCGGTTGTTGTCAACAACATGAACATCCCCAAGCCTGCTCCCGGCAACCCATCACTGATGACCTTTGATGAGGTGAACACGCTCTACCACGAGTTTGGACACACTCTGCATGGCCTTCTTTCGAAGGTCACCTACCCTCGCTTCAGCGGCACCAGCGTTGAGCGGGACTTCGTTGAGTTCCCCTCGCAGGTAAACGAAATGTGGATGCTGTGGCCAGAGGTGCTGAAGAACTATGCGGTTCATGTTGAAACCGGCGAGCCACTAGGCCTGGAGTGGGTAGAGAAGCTGACCAAGGCAGAGGGCTTCAACCAGGGATTTGAGACCACGCACTACCTACAGGCTGCAATCCTCGACCTCGCACTGCACTCGCAGACTGAGACCCCTGAAGACCTAATAGCGTTTGAGGCTGCTGCCATCAAGGACTACGGACTCGACTTCTCCCCTGTTCCGACTCGCTACCGAACCAGCTACTTTGCCCACATCTTCGCTGGTGGATACTCGGCTGGTTACTACGGCTACATCTGGAGCGAGATCCTGGATGCAGACAGTGTCACTTGGTTCAAGCAGAATGGCGGCCTAACCAGAGAGAACGGTCAGCGCTTTAGCGACTACTTGCTCTCAAGGGGTGGCTCAAAGGACTCAATGACGCTCGTGAAGGAATTCCTTGGTCGCGAGCCTTCTATCCAGCCGCTACTTGAGCGTAGAGGGCTTGTAGCTTAGCCA
>CAZQHT010000014.1:0-1700 GCA_964593635.1 uncultured Aquiluna sp. | reverse complement strand
GTTATGAGATAAAGCGGTACACCGATCGCCAGAATCACGCCTAGATCGAAGCTTGGAAGAATGATCAAGAGCTCTGGGAAAAAGTCTCCAGGTGCATAACCAGCCGCCTCCGGGCTGAATCCAATTAGCAAGAAGCCAAGCGAGATTGCAACCGGGGATGCCCAGAGCGGAAGGAATCGATTCAGCACAAACCAAACAATCAAAACCGGGACTATGAGAATCGGGAACTCAACACCGGCGTGAACCGTTGCCACAACGAACGGAAAGATGACTCCGGCGAGCATCGCGGCTGATATCTGCGGTGGGATCTTGGAGACAACTTTGCCAAGCCAAGGCCAAAGCCCGGTCAAAACAATTAGCAAACTCGAAACCAAGAATGCGCCCACGGCCTGTGAGAACTCGATGCCAAGCATCACCGAAGATGCCAGGAACGCAGCACCAGGAGTTGACCACACCACACTCACCGGCATCTTGAGCCAGAAGCTCAGCCCGAATGAGAGAACTCCGTAGCCAACCAGCATTACAGCAAGCGCAGTGGCAGTTTGAGAGCTAGTCGCTCCCATTGCGCTCAAGCCTGCAATGGCTATGCCAAAAGTGGCTATCGAACCAGTTGTGGACGCAACAGTGCCCGCTAGGTAGGGGGCCAGTCTCTGATTGCTAATTTTGTAAGGTCCTAGGCGGACTTGTCTTTGAGTCGTTCAATTGGAAGAACCTTTGGCATTGCCTTGCTGGAGACAATCTCGCCACTGATCACAATGCGACCCTGTTCCGCCGAGCCCGGGAGCTCAAACATAACTGGACCCAGAATCTCCTCCAGAATTGCCCTGAGGCCTCGCGCACCGGTCTCGCGCGCAACGGCCAGGTCTGCAATCATCTCGATCGCCTCTGGCTCAAACTCCAGCTCAAAACCGTCGATCTCAAACATGCGCTGGTACTGCTTGATCAGTGCGTTCTTTGGCTCGGTCAAGATGGCAATTAGCGCGGACTTATCTAGCTGCTCAACGGTTGCGATTACCGGTAGTCGGCCGATGAATTCTGGAATCAGACCGAACTTGCGAAGATCCTCAGGCTGAACTTGGCGGAACACGTCGTTAGCTTCAGCCTTCTCCTTGAGAGGGGAGCCGAAGCCGATGCCCTTCTTGCCGGTGCGCTCCCCCACGATGGTCTCTAGACCAGCAAAAGCTCCAGCAACAATGAATAAGACGTTAGTCGTGTCAATCTGAATGAACTCCTGCTGCGGGTGCTTTCTGCCGCCCTGGGGCGGGACAGAAGCTACTGTGCCCTCAAGAATCTTGAGCAGCGCCTGCTGCACTCCCTCACCTGAGACATCTCGGGTGATTGAAGGGTTCTCGGCCTTGCGCGAAATCTTGTCAATCTCGTCGATGTAGATGATTCCAGTCTCAGCACGCTTGGGGTCAAAATCTGCAGCCTGAAGAAGTTTGAGGAGAATGTTCTCGACATCCTCTCCGACGTAGCCCGCCTCGGTTAGTGCAGTGGCATCTGCAACAGCAAATGGAACGTTTAGTCGCTTGGCAAGGGTCTGTGCGAGATAGGTCTTTCCACAACCGGTTGGACCAATCATCAAGATGTTTGACTTTGCGATCTCAATGTCATCGTGACTCTTGCCGCTGCGAGTCAGTGTTCCTGCGGCCCTGATTCGCTTGTAGTGGTTGTAAACCGCTACCGAAAGCTGCTTCTTC
>CAZQHT010000013.1:5544-20905 GCA_964593635.1 uncultured Aquiluna sp. | reverse complement strand
GCTACCGCCGTGAAAGGGCGGCGTCCTAGGCCACTAAACGATGGGGCCGCGAAGTAGGCAACTTCATAAGCACCGAGGCACAACATTAGCTGTATTCAGGCATGTTGCGCAACACTTAGACAACTCTCAGGCAATACTTGAATGTTCGGGTTAGGTTTTAGTTTCTGGAGGTGTTAGTGAACAAGCGAATTCTTGGAGCAATTGCTGCTTTTGCAGGTGTTGGGATGCTTGTCACCGGTATCACCCTAACCCCCGCGCATGCAGTCCCGAACTACCCAACCGCGGCCGAAGTTGCCCAGGCCAAGCGCAACGCCAACGCCAAGGTCGCCATGGTTGAGCGCATCGAGGGAATCCTGGATGTTTTGGAAGCCGAAGCCCGGGGTCTGGAAAAGATTGCCCTGCAGAAAAACGAAGCCCACAATCGAGCCAAGCGCGCTGCCGATGAAATGGCTGCCAAGGTTCAGGGGCTAGAGGACAAGGTCACCGAGGCTGCCGCTGAGGCTGCCACCGCCGAACAGCAGCTGGGCCAGGTGGTCGCAAGGCTTTATCGCCAGGGCACCACAGGCAACACCAGCCTAGAAATATTCTTCAACCCAGAGAACTCAGACCAACTGCTTTATCAACTCGGTGCTCAGGAGCTAATCGCCCAGCGCACCGATGCGATCTACAAGAGTGCAATGGACAAGCAGGCTCAGGCCAAGGCGCTCGCAGTAGAGCTGGAAAGTGCTCAAGGCGAGCTCGCATCGAGACAGGCGGCTGCCAAGAAGCTGCTCGATGAAGCTCAGTCAGCGGCGAATGCCGTCATCGCAAAGGTAAATGAATCCGAGCGTGAGCGTGCCACTGCGATGAGCCAGTTGGCTTCATTGCGCGACACCGCAGCGGATCTTGAGCGTCAGCGTCGCGAAGGCCTCGAGGCTGAGCGTCGTCAGAACGCTGTTTCATCAGCCCCCACCGCTCCTGAGCTTTACAGCGTGGGAGACCCTGACAGCGCGAAGGTTGAGCGGGCGATCGCATTCGCCACTGAGCAGCTAGGCGAGAGATATGTGCTGGGCGGTGCAGGACCAAATGTTTGGGACTGTTCGGGTATCACGATGAAGAGCTATGCGGCGGCTGGTGTCTACATCGGTTGGCACTCTGCTACAGCGCAATACAACGTGATGGCCTCGCAGCAGAAGCTAGTTCCGTTCCAGGATGCCAAGCGCGGAGACCTGATTTGGTGGTCAACCTCAAAAGCATTCTCGGGCGACAAGTATCACGTTGCGATTTACCTAGGCAACGGGATGATGCTGGAAGCTCCGAACCCAGCTAGAACAGTTCGAATTGTTCCGGTTCGCTTCGGTGAACTTTGGCCATACGCTGGCCGTCCAACTGCTGACTAGTGCTTGTAGTTCGCGTAGGCAGCAGCGATAACAGTCTCGGCAGCAGCCTTGTCCTGCCAGCCCTGAATCTTTACCCACTTGCCTGGCTCTAGATCCTTGTAACGCTCAAAGAAGTGCTTGATCTCATTCTTGGTCTGCTCTGGCACATCACCTAGGTCCTGGATGTGGCTCCAGCGTGGGTCCTTGTGAGGAACACACAAAACCTTCTCGTCAACACCGCCATCGTCTTCCATGACGAGCATGCCAACTGGGCGGACCTTGACGCCAACGCCTGGGAACAGCGGGTACTCAAGCAAAACCAGTGCGTCTAGCGGGTCTCCGTCGCCACCCAGGGTGTTCTCGAAGAAGCCGTAGTCGGTTGGGTAGACAAAGGGAGTGAACAGAACTCGGTCCAAAAAGACGCGTCCGGTCTCGTGATCGACCTCATACTTGTTGCGGCTTCCCTTTGGAATCTCAATAACTACGTCGTAAGACAAGGCTTCTCCTAAATAGGCTTTTGCAAAAGATTATCGAATCGAGAGCTATGCCGATGCGACCACGACTAACTGCCCCCGTGGCAGATCTTCGTCGCGCAGTTCGCGATGGCTTTCACGCCGCCAACATTCAGCCCAGGGACAAAGTCTTGCTGGCCGTGTCGGGAGGCGCTGACTCGCTCGCGCTCGCCGCCGCCGTGGCCTTCGAAGCCCCCAGGCACGAGGTCCTCGCCTCGGTGGTAATCATCGACCATGGGTTACAGACCGGTTCGGATCAGGTGGCGCTCCAGGCACTAGAGCGCTGCAAGGACCTAGGTCTCCAGGGAGAGATTCGCAAGGTAGTCGTTTTGCACACCGGCGATGGCATGGAGGCAGAAGCTCGAAATGCAAGATATCTAGAGCTTGAAAAAGCTCGTGCTGAGCTAGGCGCGGCTGCGATTCTTACCGGCCACAGCCAAAGCGATCAGGCGGAGACGGTTTTGCTTGGGCTAACTCGGGGCTCGGGGCTGAAGTCAATTTCGGGCATGCCCAGCTGGGATCCCCAGCGAAAGCTGTTGCGCCCAATGCTTGGGATCCAGAGTGCTGAGATTCGGCAAGCCTGCAAAGACCAGGGCATTGAGTTTTGGGAGGACCCCCACAATCAAGACCCGAGTTTCACTCGGGTTCGGATTCGAGAGCTAATCAAGACCATGGAGTCAGAGCTTGGCTCGGGTCTAACTCCGGCGCTAGCGAAGACCGCAGCAATTGCCTCGGGGGCTGAGGAGTTTTTGGAAGCTGCGGCCATTGCGCTCGAGCAGAGCTCAAGGACTAAAGGGGGCGCTAGGTCCCAAAGCTACGACGCTAAAGCTCTGGCAGAAACCCATCCGGCACTAATGATGCAAACCCTGCGGCACATCGCTTTGAAACTTGGGGCGAAGAGTCTCTCGATGACCCAGTTGGAGACGGTTTCCGAGCTGATTACAAATTGGCACGGACAAAAATCCATCCCGCTTTCTGGCATTACAGTAGAGCGGGTAAACAACGAGCTGGTTTTTAAGACCAACAAGCCGCCAACCGCAGGAGCCTCGTGCAGCTAAACCACCCAGACATCCAAGAGGTATTGGTCACCAAAGAGCAGATCCGCGACCGGATCGCAGAGCTGGCTGCGGACATCGACTCGCACTACAGCGGCAAAGACATCCTGCTGATTGGAATCCTCAAGGGGGCAGTGCCATTCATGGCAGACCTTTCCAGGGCAATGCAGATTCCAACCAAGCAGGATTGGATGGCGGTTTCCTCCTATGGCTCAGGAACCGTTTCCTCAGGTGTGGTCCGCATCCTCAAGGACCTCGACACCGATGTGAAAGACCGCAATGTTTTGATCGTTGAGGACATCATCGACTCCGGTCTGACACTGTCCTGGTTGACCGCAAACCTAAAGGCTCGTGGCGCTGCATCAGTTGAGATTGTTGCCCTGCTGCGTAAGCCAGAAGCAGCCAAAGTTCAGATAGCTGTCAGATGGGTGGGGTTTGATATCCCTAACGCATTTGTTGTTGGCTACGGGCTTGACTACGACGAGCGCTACCGCTCGCTGGATGGCGTTGGAGTTTTGTCTCCATCGGTCTACAGCTAAACCTGAAGGGTATTGCTTTTGAAGCTAAAGAAGTTCGCGCAGGGGCCATGGTTGTGGATTGCCCTAGCTCTCTCGGTGGTGCTAATCGGCTCCACACTTTTGAACTCTGAGCAGATCACCAAGGTCGACACTCAGGTTGGTCTTGAGTTGATTCAATCTGGTGAAGCCAAGACAGTAAAGATTTTTGATGGCGACCAGCGTGTAGACGTTGTGCTCTCAGCACCACACCCAGAGTATGGCGACCAGATTCAGTTCTACTTCGTTTCCGGCCGCTCGGTTGCGGTGGCAAATGCAATTTCAGAGGCCACCATTGCTGAGGGCTGGAGTGACGAGGTCCCAAGAACCCCTTGGTATTTGGCACTTCTAGGCTCACTACTTCCATTCGTAATCATCCTGGCGCTGTTCTGGTTCTTGATGTCCTCGATGTCCGGCGGCGGTGGCCGCGGGGTTATGAACTTCGGTAAGTCCAAAGCCAAGATGGTGACCAAAGAAACCTCAAGCGTTACCTTCGCCGATGTCGCGGGTATCGAAGAGGCGATGGAAGAACTCATCGAGATCAAAGAGTTTTTGAAGGACCCGAAGAAGTTCCAGGCTCTCGGAGCGAAGATTCCAAAGGGTGTGCTGCTCTACGGCCCTCCCGGAACTGGAAAGACTCTGGTTGCTAAGGCGGTTGCCGGCGAAGCCGGAGTGCCGTTCTTCTCCATCTCGGGTAGCGACTTTGTTGAGATGTTCGTCGGTGTTGGAGCATCGCGAGTTCGAGACCTTTTCGAGCAGGCCAAGCAGTCCGCCCCAGCCATCATCTTCATCGACGAGATTGATGCTGTTGGGCGTCACCGCGGCACCGGAATTGGTGGCGGAAACGACGAGCGTGAGCAGACCCTGAACCAGCTCTTGGTTGAGATGGATGGCTTTGACACCAACGTGAACGTGATTTTGATTGCAGCCACGAACCGCCCAGATGTTTTGGACCCAGCACTTTTGCGACCCGGTCGCTTTGACCGTCAGGTGGGAGTTGGCGCACCAGATCTCAAGGGCAGAGAGCAGATCCTCAAGGTCCACTCCAAGAACAAGCCACTGGCCGAAGGCCTAGATCTCGAGCTGGTGGCTCGTCGCACCCCAGGATTCACCGGAGCTGACCTGGCGAATGTCTTGAATGAGGCAGCACTTTTGGCAGCGAGGCTAAACCGCACCGAAATCACCAACGAGATTATTGACGAGGCAATCGACCGCGTCATCGGAGGACCGCAGAAGAAGTCCACGCTCATGCGCGATCAGGAAAGACTGATTACTGCGTATCACGAGGCAGGTCACGCTCTGGTTGCCGGCGCTATGAACTACGCCGATCCAGTGACCAAGATCACCATCCTGCCTCGCGGTCGTGCCTTGGGATACACCATGGTCATGCCGATGGAAGACCGCTACTCAATCACTCGCAATCAGCTGCTAGACCAGGTTGCGTATGCAATGGGTGGGCGCATTGCAGAGGAGATTGTTTTCAAGGATCCAACCACCGGAGCCTCGAACGACTTTGAAAAGGCAACCAGCATTGCCCGCACCATGGTTACCAAGTACGGCATGAGTGCAAAGATCGGCGCAATCTCCCTGGGTAGCGGATCATCAGAGCCATTCTTGGGCCGAGAGCTAGCCACCCACAGCAACTACTCAAACGAAATGGCCCAGCAGGTTGACATCGAAGTTCGAGCCATTTTGGAGAACGCGCTCGATGAGGCTCACACCGTTCTAAACATGAACCGTCGCATTCTTGATCGCCTGGCCAAGGAACTGCTTGAGCGCGAGACCTTGAATCAAGAGGAAATCGCCAAGATCTTCAAGACCGTGAAGAAGCTTCCAGAGCGAGACGTCTGGCGCTCCTCGCAGACTCGATCGGTAAGCGCCAAGGGACCAATCGCGGTTCCAAAGCGCAAGGTGAAGCCTTTGGAGGCCTTGCCAGAGGCAGCGCCTCAGGAGATCGCGGAAGATGCAAGCTGATCGGATTAGAGCTGCTGTTCGAGAGCTTCTGCTGGCAATTGGCGAGAACCCAGATCGCCCTGAGCTCGCCAAGACTCCAGACAAGGTAGCCGAGTCCTACGCTGCATTTTTCAAGGGCGTCGGAGTAGATCCGCTAACCGCTCTCGCCGACACTTTTCCTGCCGAGCACAATGAGGCAATCATCCTCAAAGACATCGAGCTAGTCTCGATTTGTGAGCACCACCTTTTGCCATTCACCGGTCGCGCTCACATCGCTTACCTGCCTGGCGAAAAGGTTGCGGGTCTTGGTCGACTTGCAAACGTTGTGGAGATCCTGGCCTCCAGGCCTCAGCTTCAAGAGAACCTAACCTCGCAGGTTGCAGATGCAGTCTCCACCGGTCTCGAGGCAAAAGGTGCAATCGTTGTAATCGAAGCGCGCCACATGTGTGTTGCATCCAGGGGGGCAAGGCAGCCAGAGGTGAACACCATCACCGTTGCTTCAAGGGGCGTTTATTCTGATCCGGTCTATCGTGCCGAGGTCATGGGATTGATTAGCAAGTAACTATGGCTTGGCAAAAACCTCTGATCATGGGAGTGCTAAACATCACCCCCGACTCATTCAGCGACGGTGGGCAGTTCTTAGGGCTTGACGATGCAATTGCCCAGGCCAAGCTTTTGATCTCTCAGGGCGCGGACGTGATTGACGTCGGCGGCGAGAGCACTAGACCCGGTGCTGATCGAGTTACCCTCGCGGAGGAGCAGAGCCGGGTAATCCCCGTGATCAACGCCATCAAAGATCTGGGCGTCAAGATTTCCATCGACACTATGAACCCAGAGACTGCCGTGTTGGCTCTGGAAGCCGGTGCTCACATTGTCAACGACGTCTCAGGAGGTTTAGCAAACCCAGGCATGTTCTCTGCAATTGCACCTTTTGAATGCCAATACATTCTTGGTCACTGGCGTGGGCACTCAGACGTAATGGACTCAAGAAACGGTTACTCGGATGTTGCTCGCGAGGTTATCGGGGAACTGGCCGAACAGGTTTCCATGGCGGTCTCAGCTGGCATTCCACGTAGCCGAATCATTGTTGATCCGGGTATTGGTTTTGCCAAGGACGTCCAGCAAAACTGGGACTTGGTTGCAAGGCTCGATGAACTTGAGCAGCTAGGGCTTCCGATTTTGGTCGGGGCCTCGCGCAAGCGATTCCTGGCTGCAATCTTGGATGAGGCCAATCCTGGCTCGGTTTCAAATCCGCGCAGAGACGTGGCAACCGCCGTGCTTACAGCGCTGCTACTGCAGCGCTCACTATGGGGTGTTCGGGTGCACAACGTTGAGATCACCGCCGACACCATCAAGGTAGTGTCAGCCCTAAAGGGGGCGAAGATCTAATGGCTAAGTTTCAGATCGACATTTTTGGACTCAAGGTTTACGCCCACCACGGTGTACTGGATTTTGAAAAGGCGCTAGGCCAAGCGTTCTTCATCGATGCCTCGGTAACAGTTGAAGCTGGGCTGAACGACAAGCTAGAAGAGGCGGTCAGCTATGCAGATCTCGCCGAGCTGCTCGTCACCGATGCCAAGCAAAACCCAGTTGATCTATTGGAGACATTGGCCTTTCGCCTGCACTCCAAATTGCTTGCCTTTTCCCCAAGGGTCTTGTCTGCCTCTGTAACAATCCACAAACCAAATGCGCCAATTGAGCTTGAGTTTCAAGACGTCAGCGTGACCTACTCGGGTGGCATTTCTTGAGCGTCTGCGCAGTAATTGCACTTGGCGGAAACCTGGGGGATCCCAAGGCCAACATCCTGGGTGCGCTCAAGCAGATTGAGAACCACCCGCAGATGCAATTGCTCAAAAGTTCAGACCTGGTTGAGTCATTCGCCGTCACGAGTTCTGGCGTCGATAAGGCGCAGCCAAATTACCTCAACGCCGTTGCAGAGATCGCTACCGATCTCAATGCGTACGAATTGTTGAGCGCACTGAATTTGATTGAGGATCAGTTTGGAAGAGTGCGCACTGAGCGTTGGGCTTCAAGAACATTGGATATCGACATCATTACCTTTGGTGATGAGCGAATAGATTCCGAGGATCTAGTGATTCCCCACCCCAGAGCCCAGCAGCGCGCTTTTGTTCTAGTTCCATGGGCTCAAATGGATGCCGAGGCAAACCTTCCTGGATTTGGCTTGGTAAGTGAACTGGCAGCACCCATTGCTAGTGAGGTGTGGCAGCATGCAGCCGATTAGCGTTTCAAAGATTTTTGGTTTAGGGGTCAGCACCTTGGCGGGAGGATTCGCCGTCTCAGAGATTCTGGTTGGCTACGGAAGTGCGTTTCCTGTTGCGCCAGTCTCGTTGGCCCTTTCGCTTGCTGTAATCGGAATCGGAGTTTTCGCCGCAAGCTTTCCAATTGCTCGCTATCGCAAGGCCCGCGAGCAGGGGCTAAACGTGAAGCGCCCCAACTCATTCACAGCTTTCCGCATACTCATTTTTGCCAGGGCCACAACTATCACCGCAGCCGGTTTTCTGGGTTGGTTTTCGGGCCAACTGATTTGGCTTCTGACCCTGGGCAATCCAGTCGAAGGATTAGTCATCGCCACTGCGTTGGGTCTTGGTGCATCAACTCTTATGCTCATCCTTGGCCTTCTGGCAGAGTTGAATTGCAGAGCCCCAAAAGACCAAGACGGTGAGGTGAAGGGTTGAAGATTGGAATCATTGGCGACGAGCCAGCGGGTCCGGTTTTGGCCAAGGCCTGGGCGCAGGCTGGACACGAGATTATCGGTGCTGCGGTTAGCTCACCTCAGGCCATTGAGCGCGTTGAGGTCTTGCTTCCTGATGTCCACATCGACTCAATGCCCGCGGTTACCGAGGACGCAGATGTTGTCCTACTTGCCGTGCCATACGCGGATGTCCAGAACACCTGCGATGGACTGGCTGACCTAGGCCTCTTTGGACCGAAGAAGATAGTCATTCACCTTTCTCCGCTTCGCGGATACGGAGTGCTTTCGGGGGCAGGTCTGCACGGCGCGGTGCCGATAGCCATGCATCCAGTCATGCACTTCAGCGGCACTTCAATGGATCTGATGGTTTTGAAAAACAGCACAATTGCAGTTTCTGCCCCAGAGGTTTTTCAACCAATTGCTCAAGCACTTGCCATCGAACTGGGCGGGGAGCCGATTCTGGTTTCAGAGGAGCAGCGGGCAGCGTATGCCGAGGCCTATGAGGTGGCAACCGGCTTCTCCTCGCTGGTGGTTCAGCAGGCCCTAGGCATTCTGACCGAGGCAAATGTCGATAACCCATCCAGGCTCATCGGACCGGTGGTCAGAAGTGCAATTGAAAATGCGCTCTGGGGTCCAGTGACCCCAATTGACCCGGAGGATTTGCTCTAGATGGACTTGATCTACAAGGTTTCCGACCTAAAGAATGCGGTTGATAAGGCTCGCTCAGAGGGCAAGCGAATCGGCTTTGTGCCAACCATGGGCGCTCTCCACGAGGGTCACGCATCCCTTGTAAAGCGTGCAATCCAAGAGACTCAGTTTGTAGTGGTCTCAGTCTTTGTAAACCCACTTCAGTTTGCTGAGGGCGAAGACTTTGATAAATACCCGAGGGCCCTTGGTGTCGACGCCAACCTACTTGGCGATCTTGGAGCAGATGTTTTGTTTGCCCCTTCTGCCCAAGAGGTCTATCCAAAAGACAATCCAATCGCTCAACTTTCAGCGGGCGAGCTGGGCAAGGTCTTCGAGGGCAAGTCTCGACCTGGGCACTTTGACGGCATGCTCACCGTTGTCAATCGCCTCTTCAACCTCGTTGCACCGGATGCAGTTTTCTTTGGTGCCAAGGATGCTCAGCAGGTGGCGTTGGTTCGCAGAATGCTTGCGGAGCAGACCGCATCAGGCCAGCGCTCACCGATTCGATTGTTTGAGTGCGAGACGGTTCGCGACGAGCACGGCCTTGCGCTCTCAAGTCGCAATCGCTTCCTATCGGCTACCGAGGTTGAGATCGCCAGAACAATCAGCGCTGCGCTTATTGAGGGTTCGAAGCACCCATCCGCAGCGGATGCCAAGGCTGCAGCGCTGAAGGTTTTGAGTGCTGAGGCTAAACTTGACTACCTGGAGCTAGTCGATGCCGACAGCTTCGAAGTTTTGGAATCTTCCGAGGGCAAAAAAGCGAGATTGATACTTGCTTGCACCGTTGGGGAAACCAGATTGATAGACAACCTAGTGATTGACAGGACAGCATGAGCGATGAGTTAGAGGTCGAGGACCTTCCTGAGCAGATTGCTGTTCGCATGGCAAAGCGTGATCGCCTAAACGAACTCAACAGCGCTTACCCGGTCAGTCTCCCGGTCACCCACACCATTGAGGCGACCAAGGCCCACTACCCAAACCTTGAGGCCGATGTTGCAACCGGCGATGTGGTTGGACTTGCCGGCCGCATTATGTTTTTGCGCAATACCGGAAAGCTTTGCTTCGCAACTTTGCAGTCTGGCACTGGCGAGCGAATCCAGGCCATGGTTTCTTTGGACAAGGTTGGTGAGGAGCAGCTCGAGCTTTGGAAAGAGTTGGTTGACCTCGGAGACCACGTTTTTGTTAGCGGCGAAGTAATCACCTCAAAGCGCGGCGAGCTCAGCATCCTGGCTGACAAGTGGTTGATGGCCGCCAAGACCATTAGGCCACTGCCTAATCTGCACAACGAGCTTGGCGAAGAGTTCAGGGTCCGTCACCGTTACATCGATCTAATCGTTCGTGACCGCGCGCGTGAGGTAGTGAAGATCCGCTCCGAGGTAATGCAGTCGCTTCGAAACACTTTCTCGAACCGTGCATACATGGAGGTCGAAACTCCAATGCTCCAGGTGATGCACGGTGGTGCCTCGGCAAGGCCATTCAAGACTCACTCAAACGCTTTCGACACCGAGCTCTACCTGCGTATTGCCCCAGAGCTTTTCCTAAAGCGCGCGGTGGTTGGTGGACTAGAGCGGGTTTACGAGATCAACCGCAACTTCAGAAACGAGGGTGCTGACCGCACTCACTCTCCAGAGTTTGCAATGCTCGAGGCCTATGAGGCCTACGGAGATTACGCAACCATGCGCTCCCTAACCCAAGACTTGATTCAGAATGCAGCTCAGGATGTCTTTGGCACCCAGGTTGTAGAGCTCGAGGATGGCGAGGTGAATGACCTCAGTGGCGAGTGGGCAAGCATCTCTATGTTTGATTCGCTCTCCAAGGCCGCTGGAGTTGAAATCACTCCAGAGACCCCAATCGCCGAGCTGAAGAAGTTGGCCGATAAGGCCGGCATTGAGATCGACCACCCACTTCACGGCAAGTATGTCGAGGAGCTCTGGGAGCACTTCGTAAAGCCTGGACTCACCGGCCCCACCTTTGTGAATGACTTTCCGGTTGACACCTCACCACTGACTCGCGACCACCGCTCTAAGTCGGGTGTGGTCGAGAAGTGGGACCTCTACATTCGCGGGTTCGAGCAGGCCACCGGTTACTCCGAGTTGGTTGACCCAGTGATTCAGCGCCAGCGCTTTGTTGCTCAGATGGAGCTTGCAGCAACTGGAGACCCAGAGGCAATGAAGTTGGATGAGGAGTTCCTCAAGGCGCTCGAGTTTGGAATGCCACCTTCGGGCGGCATGGGCATGGGGATCGATCGACTCCTTATGTCTCTAACCGGTCTTGGCATCCGCGAGACCATCCTGTTCCCGTTGGTGAAGTAGGAGACGATGACTACCGGTCAGTTTGCTTTGGATGTGCTGATTTCACTGATTCCACCCTTTGTGATGGGTCTTTTTGTTTGGCTGCTGATGCGCTCGATTCTTCGCGCAGATGGCCGTGAAAGAGACACCTACGCAAAGATCGAGGCCGAAGAGCGCGCAAAGCGCGCTAACGCCTTGGGCGAACAGCCCTAGTAACGCACCCCTTCGCCTCGTAGCATCTCTACTACCAAAGTTTTGGAGGTTTAGGTGTTCGAGAAATTCACTGACAAGGCCCGCAGGGTTGTCGTGCTTGCCCAAGAAGAGGCCAAGCTTCTCAATCACAACTACATCGGCACCGAGCACATCCTGCTCGGTCTCATCCACGAGGGTGAAGGTGTGGCAGCCAAGGCTCTAGAAGCCCTAGGCATCAACCTCGAGCAGGTTCGCGAGCAGGTGCAGGAGATCATCGGTCAGGGCCAGCAGACTCCAACCGGTCACATCCCTTTCACCCCACGCGCAAAAAAGGTTTTGGAGCTATCGCTTCGCGAGGCACTTCAGCTTGGACACAGCTACATCGGCACCGAGCACCTGCTCTTGGGTCTAATTCGCGAGGGCGAGGGTGTTGCAGCTCAGGTTCTAACCAAGCTCGGCGCAGACACCAACAAGGTTCGCCAGCAGGTCATTCAGCTTCTGTCTGGCTTCCAGGGCAAAGAGGCAGTTTCTGTTGGTGGCGAGAACAGCCCGCAGCCAAAGGGCTCGCAGATCTTGGACCAGTTTGGTCGCAACCTCACCCACGCAGCGGCCGAAGGCAAGCTTGACCCAGTGGTTGGCCGCGAGCGCGAGATTGAGCGCGTTATGCAGATTCTTTCTCGCCGCACCAAGAACAACCCAATCTTGATTGGTGAGCCAGGTGTTGGAAAGACCGCTGTTGTCGAGGGCCTAGCTCAGGCAATTGTTTCCGGTCAGGTCCCAGAGACTCTGCGCGGGAAGCAGATTTACACCCTGGACATGGGCAGCCTGATTGCTGGCTCCCGCTACCGAGGTGACTTCGAGGAGCGACTAAAGACGGTCACCAAGGAGATTCGCACCCGCGGCGACATTATTACCTTCATTGACGAAATTCACACCTTGGTTGGTGCTGGAGCGGCAGAGGGTGCAATTGATGCAGCCTCAATCCTGAAGCCAATGCTTGCCCGAGGCGAGCTCCAGACCATCGGAGCAACCACACTGGATGAATACCGCAAGCACTTCGAGAAGGACGCCGCTCTCGTGCGTCGCTTCCAGTCGGTTCAGGTTTCTGAGCCAACCCCAGCGATGGCAATCAACATCTTGAAGGGTCTTCGCGACCGCTACGAAGCCCACCACAAGGTGTCCATCACCGACGGTGCAATCATTGCGGCCGTTGGTATGTCAGATCGCTACGTCAGCGACCGCTTCCTGCCAGACAAGGCAATCGACCTAATCGATGAGGCTGGTGCAAGACTGCGCCTCTCCTTCCTGTCCTCACCTCCAGAGCTACGTGCGATGGATGACAAGGTGCAGGTTGTGAAGAAGGCCAAGGAGCAGGCAATTGCCGACCAGGACTTCGAGCTTGCAGCAGCTAAGCGCGATGAGGAGAAGAAGCTCACCGCCGAGAAGGTTCGCATGGAGAAGGAATTCCGCGATGGCACCATCGACAAGCCAGGCATTGTCGATGAGGGCCTAATCGCAGAAGTACTAGCCCAGGCCACTGGCATCCCGGTCTTCCGCCTCAGCGAAGAAGAAGGCGCAAAGCTGATCTTCATGGAGCAGGAGCTTCACAAGCGTGTAGTAGGCCAAGAGGCCGCAATCGGAGCACTTTCAAAGACCATTCGCCGTCAGCGCGCAGGTCTGAAGGATCCGAAGCGCCCTTCGGGTTCATTCATCTTTGCCGGACCTACCGGTGTTGGAAAGACCGAGCTTGCAAAAGCTCTGGCCGAGTTCCTGTTTGACGATGAAGATGCATTGATCTCATTGGACATGAGCGAGTACGGCGAGAAGCACACCGTCTCGAGACTCTTCGGAGCCCCTCCGGGATTCGTTGGTTACGACGAGGGTGGTCAGCTAACCGAGAAGGTTCGCCGCAAGCCGTTCTCCGTGATCCTGTTCGATGAAATCGAAAAGGCTCACCCAGATATCTTCAACTCACTGCTTCAGATCCTCGAAGAGGGTCGCTTGACCGACGGTCAGGGCCGAGTCGTTGACTTCAAGAACACCATCATCATCATGACCACCAACCTTGGTAGCCGCGAGATTGTTCGTGGTTCGCTCGGCTTCACCCTTGAGGGTGACAGCAAGAACGACTACGACCAGATGAAGGCTCGTGTGAACGAGGAGCTGAAGCGTAACTTCAAGCCTGAGTTCCTGAACCGTGTTGATGAGGTCATCGTCTTCCCACAGCTAAACCGTGAGGAACTGATGCAGATTGTCGACCTATTCATCGCTCGCCTGCAGCGCAGGTTGGATGACCGTGAGCTAAAGCTCACGCTAACCACCGTAGCCAAGGAGAGATTGATTGAGCTGGGCTACGAACCCGCAATGGGAGCAAGGCCACTGCGCCGAGTTGTCCAGCGCGAGATCGAAGACGAAATCTCCGAGCGCATCCTGTCTGGAACCATTGGTTCCATCCAGGACATCCTGGTGGATTACGTGAATGGAGCCTTCAACTTCGTCACTAACTCCCGCGAGGAAGAGCCGGTCTCCTAGCTCTTGACTGAGATTCAGGCCTACGAAGTACTCGAATCCCACAAGGGTTTCGAGCTTCGTAGTTACCCTGCCCACACGTTAGTCAGCGTTGCCTCCCCTGGAGATTTAGGCTCAGCTGGCATGGGCGCATTTGGTTACCTCGCCGGCTACATCGGCGGCAGGAACCAGGCGAATCAGGCCATCGCCATGACTGCTCCGGTTCTGCAGGAGAAGAAGGGCTCTGGTTTCCAGGTCTCCTTCGTGCTTCCTGCGGAAATGAAGAGTCACCCAAGCCCTACCGATCCTCGATTGGCGCTTGAGACCAGAGAACAATCTGTAATGGCAGCCATTCGATTTTCTGGAATGGCCAGCGAGAGCCTCTTTGAAAAGAAGGCTGAGCAGCTTTCCAAACTGTGCTCAGAGGCAGGATTCAAGGTTTTATCCGAGCCGTTATTCGCTCGATACAACGGGCCATGGACTCCGCCGATCCTCAGGCGCAATGAAGTTTTACTGAAAGTTGAACGCGCTTAGCGCCATAATTTAGCAATGTTCACAATTCGCTCCGCTCGAACCACCGATGTTTTGGCAATCACAAAGATCGCCCAACCACTGGTTGAAAAGCGCATCCTGCTTGGCAAGGAGCTCGTTGAGATCTACGAGTCCATCCAAGAGTTCGTGGTTGCTGAGCAAGACGGTGTAGTGATCGGTTTTGGTGCCCTGCATGTGATGTGGGAAGACCTGGCAGAGGTAAGAACCCTTGCGGTCCAAGAGGGCGTAAAGCGCAAGGGTGTCGGTGCTGCAATGCTCAAGGAGCTGCTGGAGCGAGCCAAGAACCTTGGTATTCATCGAGTCTTCTGTCTCACCTTTGAGGAGGGCTTTTTCCAGGCCCACGGATTCAAGGTGATTTCTGACATTCCAATCGACCCTGAGACCTATGCGGAGATGGTTCGCTCCAACGACGAGGGTGTAGCAGAGTTCCTGGATCTTGCCCGCGTTAAGCAGAACACGCTCGGAAACTCAAGGATGCTCAAGCTCCTCTAGCTAGATTTATCCAATGGCCCCAACACAACAGCAAATTTTTGCCCGTCGCCGCGGTTTGGCAATCCTGGTTCTCCTGATCATCATTGGCGTTCTCTGGTCAACATTCAGCTCCGGCTCAGGCCAGCAGGCTGGCCCAACCCCAATCCCAACCAGCGATTCGGTCACGGCATCCGCAAATGTTGGTGAGGTTGCTGATTGTGCTGCTGGAGTGGTTACTGTGGCTGCTCGAATTGGCGATGCCTCTGGAACCAAGGGATCCTTCGGTGGCGACGAAAAGCCGCAGATTTGGTATGCCATCACAAACAACGGGCTCGAGGACTGCAACTTCAACGTTGGCTCCAGAGTCACCTTCTTCACAATCACCTCTGGCAGTGAGACTTACTGGTCGTCCAAGGACTGTGATCGAAGTGCTGACACTGACTCCAAGATTCGACTGGCTGCCAATCAAACAGTTGAGTCACCAAAGGGAGTTTGGGAGCGAGTGCGCTCAGGAA
>CAZQHT010000013.1:2779-5444 GCA_964593635.1 uncultured Aquiluna sp. | reverse complement strand
GCCAATCAAACAGTTGAGTCACCAAAGGGAGTTTGGGAGCGAGTGCGCTCAGGAACTGAGGGCTGTGGAGCTGGTCTTGAAGAGGTGCCAGCAGGCGGAGCCTCTTATTTCTTGAAAGTTGAAGTCAATGGCGTCTACTCCGAAGAGCCGGTGCAGTTCCTACTGAACTAACTCAGCGCTCCAGCAATCGCTTGCTTGAGCTGAGCTCCTGTTGAGTCAATAACTTGAGGGTGACCGAGTCGCTTTGCCTCGGATGCGCGCTGCTTTGAATTTGTGACAGCACGGATTTCTCCGGCAAGTGAGATTTCACCAAAGGCAGCGATCTCGGGCTTGACCGGCTTGTCGCTCACTGCGGATGCGATTGCGATTGCTATCGCGAGATCGGCAGCCGGCTCCACAATTCGAACTCCGCCAACGGTTGAAACGTAAACGTCTTTATCGATTAGCGAAATACCCGCTCTGCGCTCTAAGACGGCCAAGAGCATTGCTACTCGAGCAGAGTCAACACCGTTAGTGACACGTCTTGGCTGAGGGGAATTGGTCTTCACAACCAGGGCCTGAATCTCCGCCATGAGTGCACGCTTGCCTTCAACGGTCACGGTGATGCAGGTTCCAGAAACTAAGTTTTTCGATCCAGAGACAAAGAGCTGAGAGGGGTCGGCAACCTCGGCAATACCGTCGCCGGTCATTTCGAAACAACCCACCTCATCGGTTGGCCCGAATCTGTTCTTTAGGGTTCGAATAAACCGAAGGGCAGTTTGCCGGTCTCCCTCGAAGTGGCAAACCACATCCACAAGGTGCTCGAGTGTTCTCGGTCCGGCAATCGATCCATCTTTGGTGACGTGTCCAACTAGCAAGAGCGGCACTGAATTTTGCTTTGCTAGTCGAATCAGATTGGTTGCGATTTCTCTCACCTGGGATGGCATGCCTGCTGCGCCATCAATTTCAGCCGAGGCAATGGTTTGCACCGAGTCGACAATTATCATCTCCGGCTTCACGGCATCAAACTGGCCCAGCACGGCACCAAGATCGGTTTCGTTGGCGAGATAAAGGTTTGGAGTGAGTGCACCGGTTCTGGTGGCGCGAAGTTTGACCTGAGAGGCAGACTCCTCGGCCGATACATAGAGCACTCGC
Source organism: uncultured Aquiluna sp. (assembly GCA_964593635.1). Taxonomy (GTDB): domain Bacteria; phylum Actinomycetota; class Actinomycetes; order Actinomycetales; family Microbacteriaceae; genus Aquiluna. The sequence continues at coordinate 4,310 of CAZQHT010000013.1, read as the reverse complement.
GACCCGGCTTTAGCGGCCCTGGCGGCAACCTCGAGCAGCAGGGTGCTCTTTCCCACTCCTGGCTCACCGGAGAGCAAAATGGCAGCTCCTGGAACTAGGCCTCCACCCAGGACTCGGTCAAACTCATTTACTCCGGTGGGCTTGTGGCCGGATGCGGTCGATTCGATTTCGGTGATTGGTTTCGCGGTTTGGCTTTCGCTCAGCCGGATGGCCTTTACCTCTTGGCCGCTTGAAGTTGACTCATCGAGGGTTCCCCAGGCCTGGCATTCACCGCAGCGCCCAACCCACTTGACGGTTGTCCAACCGCACTCATTGCATCGAAAGTCACTCTTTGATTTGGCCACCCGACAAAGCTACCCCCTACAAGAGACATCTAAACTTTTGGTCCCCACAGTTTTCAAAAGGCGGAGATGAACTTCAGCAAGAACCACAAGCACGAGCTCTGGCTTGTGGTGATGCTCTCGCTTGGTGCAAGCGCCATCTATTCGCTTTTGAGCCTGCTTCGAAAGCTCACCAGCGAGGAGGGTTTGGCTGGGTCAACCACAACCATCAACCGGCCACTGGCCCAAGAACCCTGGCTCGATCTCCTAAGTCAGCTGGCTTCCATTTCTTTGAGTTTGGTGCCGATTCTGCTCGCACTGTATTTCTTGAAGCAGGACGGGATTTCACTCGGGCTAAAGCCGCGCTGGAAAGACCTGCTGCATGCCTTGGGCTTGGCTGCAGTAATCGGAGTGCCGGGCATCGGCCTCTACTTTTTGGCCCTTGAGTTGGGATTGACTTCAAGGGTGGTCCCGAGCTCCTTGGGAGAGCACTTTTGGACGGTACCGATTTTGCTTTTGGCTGCGCTTCGAGCCGGCTTACTCGAGGAAATCATCGCAGTTGGTTTTGTGATGAAGAAGCTCAAGCTGATCTCCCCGACCCTCACTTTGGTGGCGGTGATTCTGATCTCCGCATTGTTCCGAGCGAGCTATCACCTGTATCAGGGCTACTCGGCATTTTTGGGTAACTTCGTTATGGGGCTGGTCTTCGCCTACTACTTCCACAAAACAGGTCGGGTTGCTCCGCTAGTCATCGCTCACACCCTGATGAACTCCGTGGTCTTTGTTGGTTATCCACTGGTGGGCTCACTCTAGGATTTCAGAGTGGACAAACTAAGAATCGCATTTCTGGGCACGGGCTCAATGGGCGGTGCTGTGCTCAAGGGCCTGATCGCTGCCGGTCACCCCAAGGAGCTAATCAGCGCGACTACCAAGAGTGAGCTCAGCGCCAAGGCCTGGCGTGATCTCGGCATCTCCGCACTCTCCACTGAAGTCGCCAGCGATGCCAATGCCTTGATGGCTGGGGATGCCGACTTGATTGTGCTGGGAGTAAAGCCAAAGCAGATTTTGGATGTTTTGCAGGAGTTGGTTGGTGAGGTGGGTCGCAACGCGGTAATCATCTCAATGGCTGCAGGCATCGAACTAACAGCCATGTCCAAGGTGATTGAGAATCCAAACCTGATTCGAACCATGCCAAACACTCCAGCCCTGGT
>CAZQHT010000013.1:0-2679 GCA_964593635.1 uncultured Aquiluna sp. | reverse complement strand
AAGAAGATTTTTGCCGATTCCTTAGAGGCAGCTGTCAAAAGAGCGCAAGAGTTAGCTAGTTAGTGGGAGTAGGGTAAAAACATGGCAGACATATTTGAAGCAATCGCGGATCCAACCCGTAGGCACCTTTTGGAGACCCTATTGGCCTCCCACCTCATCGGCGGCTCAGGTGAACTAACCGTCACCGAGCTCGTTGAGAAGACCGGCCACGGGCAGCCTACAGTCTCAAAGCACCTCAAGACTCTTCGCGAAGTCGGCCTCGTGGCTGCTCGCGAGGAGGGACAGAAGCGCTACTACTCAGTGACTCCAGAGCCACTTGAGCAGATCGAAGACTGGATGATCAACTTCCTGTCACTCGACTTTGACTCTGAATACGAAGAGGGCGAAGAGCTAGCCGAGAACCTAAGTGTCGCCGGGGCAAAGCTCGGTCACTGGCTCACTGAAAAGGGTGGCTGGTTGAACGACACCCTGAAGGCCAAGGCTGCCGAGCTAGACATCGACACTGATCCTCGTGAGCTAGGAAAGCGCCTAGGCCGCAAGCTGGCTGATGCAAGAGTCGAGGCAGAAAAATCTGCGAAAGACTTCGAGCGAGTTGCTCGCCAAAAGGTAGAAGAGGTAGTCGACGAGGTTCGCAGTGAAACTGCTCACTTGGTTTCTGAGGTGAAATCCAAGGTCTCAAAGAAGGACCAGAATGTCTGAAAAAAGCGGTGACCAGGCCATCCGTGACTTCGCAAAGAAGAGCCTGAAAAAGAAAGCGGATTTCAAGCAATACCTCTGGGTTTACCTTGGCGTATCGCTACTGACCAGTACAATCTGGTTTCTCACAACCCCAGAGGACTATTTCTGGCCTGTCTGGGTGATGTTCGGCATGGGTATAGGAGCCTTTTTCGCCGGCCTAGACGCTTACGGCGGCTTCAGATCTAAACCAATTACCGAATTGGATATTGATGCAGAGGTTGAGCGCCTCAAGCGCAAGGGCTAAACTTCTCAGGTTGCCCAAAATGGGCACCTAAAAGCTTTGTGAGGTTTTCGTGGGTTCAGTCATCAAGAAGCGCCGCAAGCGTATGTCTAAGAAGAAGCACCGCAAGCTTCTGCGCAAGACTCGCCACCAGCGTCGCAACAAGAAGTAAATCTTCAAACAACTCCCGCCCCCAGAGGGCGGGTTTTTGTTTTAACCGCGCTTTAGGTCTCGCTTTTTGAAGCGCATGATGTCCCAGCCAGCAGCTTCTGCATGGCGCTTGAGAATAGTGTCCGGGTTCACCGCAACCGCATTGCCAACCAGGCTCAGTAGCGGCAGGTCGTTGGCACTGTCGGAGTAGGCATAGGAGCGACGCAGGCTAATCCCACGATCTTTGGCTAGCTGCTTTGCAGCTCGAGCTTTGGCTTTGCCGTGTAGCGGCTCTCCGACAAGCTTTCCGGTCAGGACGCCATCGGCATGACCAACCATGGTTCCAAGAGCACCTGTTGCACCAAGGTCCTTTGCGATTGCCTCGGCAAGTTCGACTGGGGCTGCGGTTAGTAGCCAAACCTCGCGTCCGGCAGCCAAGTGCTCCTTGGCTGCTGCAACGGTTTCTGGCCAAAGCCTTGGCTTGATCTCTTCGATGTAAACCTTGTCGATAAGGCCCTTGAGCTCCTCAACGGAGTGACCCTTGGTGAGACTGAGGGCGCGGTCTTTGAAATCCGCCATCTTGTCGTTGTTCTCGCCACGGCGAATAAACATCATTTGCTCGAAAGCAAATCTCCAAATGTCGCGGCGGTTAATTGCTCCGCCAGAGAATGCAACCTTGCCAAACAGAATGCTGGTGGAGCCGCGAACCAGGGTGTTGTCGACGTCAAAGAAAGCCGCCTCAATACGGGGCTTGTTTTGCTCTGTCTTTGGCACCGCCATAGTCTATTCGGCATTGGCCAGACAATAGGCTTGTCTCATGAGTATCGAGCTGACACTGATTGGGCGCAACGGTTGCCACCTCTGCGAGGTGGCCCAGGGGGACTTAGCTCAGGTAGTCGCTCGCTTTGCCAATGAGCACCCTGACGTCGAGTATTCAGTCAACGACCTCGAGATTGATGACCACCCTGAGTACTCAGGATATGCGGATGAAATCCCAGTACTTTTGCTCAACGGCCGGCAGCTTTCCTTTTGGCGCATCGAGCAAGATCGTGTTTACGCAGCACTGGAGGCTGAGCTATGAAAATCGTGATGTGGGTGTTGAAGCGGTTCTGGTTCCCTATTCTGATTGCAATTCTTGGTTCGATCGCGGACAAATCTCCAACGTTGAAGAAGATTCATACGGCTCTGAAAAAGTTCAAATAATTCTTTGAATTGTTGCATTATTACTACATAGCATTTATGCTACATCCATGGGTCGCAAATCAAAGGCTGAAGAAGAGCGGGTAGCTAACCGCATTGAAGAGCTGCGCGCCCAAGCTGGCCTGAGTCGTCAAGAGCTCGCCGATCAGGTCGGTGTTCACTACCAAACCATCGGATACATCGAACGCGGAGAGTATTCGCCATCACTTGTGTTGGCTTTGCGCATCGCGTCGGTTCTAAGCGCCAGTGTCGAAGAGATCTTCTGGCTTGATGAGGAAAATGATGAATGAGCTATTAGTTGTCTTCTACCTACTTGCAACACTCGCTGTTGCTTACCTCTGGTTCTACCCAAAGGTGGTCGGCGACGACGT
>CAZQHT010000012.1:0-20994 GCA_964593635.1 uncultured Aquiluna sp. | reverse complement strand
TGTAGACGTAGTTACCGACTGCGAGGCCTGCACCTGCCAACACAAATACCGTTGCACCTGCAATGATGCCGAAAAGCCTTGATTTCTTCATTTTCCGAGGTTAGCACTGGGGCCACTTGAAGCTTGGTAGTTGCAGCCAAGAGCCACCCAGGAGAATCGAACTCCTGACCTGCTCTTTACGAGGGAGCTGCTCTACCGACTGAGCTAGGGTGGCGATTACCCAAGACTAGCAAAACCGCTACTCACCACAAGCAATGCTGTTGCTCGAAATGCCAGAGCAAACAACCACTACTTTGGACTCCAGGCCCCAGCCCGAATCAACCTTGCTTTCGCAGCATCCTCAATTGGCGACTCGGGACCGATAGAAACTCTCATGATTCGAAGCAGCGTTGTTGTGACTGGTCGAGTGAACCAAAGCGGCCAAGAGCGAATGCCAATCATGGCTCGGTAATCAGCCGGTAGGGAAGCGAGTGCTGAATGAAAAAGGAGGGCGTAGACAGGTTTCGCGATTGCAGGCAGTGGGGCCTTCTTGATCCAGTGAATAACCTGTTTGGTTTTCTCGGTAACCACAAGCAAGGGCTTGAAGCCCTCCAGAGTTTCGATCAACTCAGACTCTGACATTGGCGCGGAAGCGAGCCCGAGTGGCTTTACCGAGTTAGCCCATAAGCGAACGTACTCATCGGCTCCGCCCGGGATTGGCCTAATCGAGTAGTTCTGATGTGCGCGCAAGAAGCTGTCCATGAAGGCAACGTGGACCCAAAGAAGTAGGTCTGGGTCGGCTGCTTTGTAAGGACGCTGCTCCCCCGCTGCGGTCTCATACTTGCCAACCACTTTGTCGTGAAGGCGATTGACCCTGTTTGCTTCGCCTTGGATTGCCTCAAGTGAGCCAAAGGTGGTAACCGTGAGCCAGCGGATGGTACCCGAGAGCCGACCTATCGGATCTTGCTCATACCTAGAGTGCTGCGAGACCCCGCCTAGCGAACCCGGGTGAAGGGCCTGCATGAGCAGTGCCCTCACGCCGCCGACCAGCGTGGCAAAGTCAGCGTGCACAATCCACGGTGCCTGATTGGGCAGATAAAGACCTGGTTCGTCACCCTTGGCAACAATCTCTAGCCAGGGTGGAATTCCTTGAGGGTCGCCGGTGAGTAGTCTGCGGAATCTTAAGGAAAGACTTTCTTGTAAAGCATTGTTGGGCAAAGGGAGACCTACTCTTGAGTGACGACCTATTGGAGAACCATGACCGAGCAAGAACTAATCCAGGAGTTTCAAAAAAACCGACTTCACGTAATCCTGGCCCAGCTGGCACCGACTGCCCTGCTCGGTTTTGCTGTGATTGCGACCCCTGCAATTGCTGACTCAGGAGACTACCTAAAGCACGCTTTCGCGCTTATTCTTTTGGCCTCTGGAATCTTGGGAGCACTAGCTGAGTACTCGGCTGCCTCTCAAGCGCAAGCCGTGATTGATGATCTGAAGACTTTGCCTGGCAGCTCTGCACTGAGGTCTCGAGTGATTTCCTTCCGACCCTGGCTCGAGGTCGTGAAGTTTGTGACCCCGGCAATCTTTATTGCGATCTTTGTCGCAATCTTGGCGGGTCTATACCTTTAGGCCTGAGTCGCCCTCAAGTTCTAGGAAGCGGCCGAGCTAGTTACAGGTCTTGTCGCCTGTGCCGATGTCTTCACCTCTGAAATATGCCTCGACGATTGCGTCAATGCAGGTGTTTGAGCCGTAGGCAGTGTGACGGTCAGCCTTCAGGGTTAGCAGCACTGCACCATCCAGCAACTCGCTCAAAGCAACCGCCTGAGAATAAGGTGTCGCAGGGTCTCCGGTAGTTCCAACAACTAGCGGTGCATTAGCCAGCTTCACGCCGAAGTCGAGATCGACTCTCGACTTACCTTCTGGCCAACTCTCGCAAGCCAAGTGAGGCTGAGCAAAGTACTTTCCAAACACCGCGCTGGCCTGAGCAAACTTTGGATCGAGGGCCTTGGCCTCGCTCTCAGGAATTCGATTGTCTGCGCAAGAGATCGCGAGATTGGCCTCGTTGAGATTCGAGGTGTAACCGCGCTCTAGCTCTCGGTTGTTATAAAAGTCTGCGAGTAGCAAGAAGGTTGTGCCATCTCCATCAAGTGCCTCGTCGAAAGCCTGGGACAGGTAGACCCAGGACTCCTCTGAATAAAGCGCAGCGATGATTCCTGCCAGCGTTGCCTGAAGACTTAGCTCTCGGTCGAGCTGAGTTGGCAGAGTGCTGCTCTCTCTGTCCTCTAGGAACTGAGCAACCAAAGTGATGGCCGACTCAACATCTTTGTTGAAGGGGCACTGCACCTTTTCGATGCAATCTGCGAGGTAGGCGCGGAAAGTGGAGTCAAAGCCAGCAACCTGACCGAGCAGCATCTCGCTCTCGGTCATTAGCGGGTTGATGGCTCCATCCAGCACGAGCTTTCCAACCTTGTCCGGGAAAAGTGCTGCGTAGGTGGAACCCAACAGGGTGCCATAGCTAAATCCAAGATAGTTCAGCGACTCGGAGCCTGAAACAATCCTCAGAAGCTCCAGGTCTCTGGCGGTCTGCTGAGTGTTGAAAAACGCAGTGTCGAAACCGATCTTCTGGCAGTCGGCGGCAAACGCACCCATCACTTCTCTCGAGTAGGCAATGTCGGCTTCCGAACCAAACGGGTGAGGGGACTGTGAGTAATAAACCGTGTCCTTTATGGACTGATTAGGGCAGGTAACGCCCGCAGAATCGCCTACTCCTCGTGGGTCGAAGGCGATGAGTTGAAATTGATCTCTAAGTTCTGTCGAACCGACCGTTTCATAGCCGCTGCGCATCCAGTCGACTCCGGATACTCCCGGGCCACCAGGATTCACAAAAATGATTGGCTTATCTCCAGAATCCGCCTTGCGAATCAGGGAGATTGGGATGAAGTCGGAATCCTCGGCCAGCCAGTCCAGCGGAGCGCCAACAACGGCACACTCAAAGCCATCCTCACAGTTCTCCCAAGTCAAAACTTGGGCGAGGACATCCTGACCCTGCTCGAGCCGAAGAATCGGATCGTTGGTTTGCGCCGGAGCACAACCGGTTAGCAAAAGCAGCGAAGCCGTGAGCATGGCGCTAAGCCGCATTCTGTCTCCTATAAATCAAACGTGTGCAGAGAGCTTCCAGCACAACCAAATCTCTCACATTGGAGCCCAGCCGAACTCTTGCCTGTGAAATACCATCCAACACCGAAATCGAGTGCTGAGCTGTCCCCAATTGCGCGCGTTGCAAAAGCTCTGCTTCGTGCTCAGGGTTGTAAAGCTCAGACTGGGTCCCGAGTTGGATTGAAAGAATGTCACGGAAGATTGACTCGAGATCGGTCAGAATCCGGTCGATGCCGTCTCTGAGCAGTCTGGTCTGACGGCGCTTTTGGTTCTCTTCGAGTTCTTTGAAGCTACTGCGGAGGTTCGGGGGGAGCTTGTCGGATTCTGAAACTCCATAGGCAGCAAGCAAGGCCGCTCGCTCCTGGGCATCCTTCTCGGTAGCAACGGCTTCAGCGTCCTTCTTTGCAACAGCTAAGAGTTTTTCTGCAGCGAGCATCGCGCTGGAAAGGTTTGAGATCTCCAGCCCAATCTTTACGGTGTCACTTCTTCTCAGGCGTGCTTCCTGATTGGTGGCAAGTCTTCTCGCCATGCCCACGTGATTTTGGGCTTGTCGGGCGCAGACCAATGCGACATCCATTGCAACGCCATCTCTTTGGTTTAGAAGTTGAGCGACCTCCTCCACAGATGGCAAGCGCAGATTCAGGTTTCTGGTTCGGGAGCGGATAGTGGGTAGCAATTCCGAGACGCTTGGGGCACACAGTATCCAGATCGTGTTTTCGCTGGGTTCCTCGAGCTCCTTGAGCAAAACATTTGAAGTTCGCTCGGTCATGCGATCGGCGTCTTCGATGATCATGATTCGGTATTTGCTCAAGGAGCTTGCCATCGATGCCCTAGACACCAACTGTCTAACCTCTTCAATGCTGATCTGGACTCTGTCAGTAACCAAGTAGTTGATATCTGGATGAGCGCCAGCGAGAGCTAGGCGACAGCTTTGGCAGTCGCCGCAGCCGCTAAATTCGCACTGCAGCGCAGCCGCAAAGCTCAGTGCAAGGTTTGAGCGACCGGACCCTGCAGGCCCAGTAAATAGCCACGCGTGCTGAACACCCTGCTCTCTATTGGCTACGACCTTGGCGAGCTGCTCGAGAGCTTCAGGCTGCCCGAGCAATTCATCCCAGACCTTTTGGCTCAAGACAAGAGCTCCTGCACCCTGGTGCGAATCTGCTGCTGAATCTCATCCACGCTCAGGTTCGCCTCAATGACCAAGAATCTCGGCTCCTTGGCGAGCTCTAGGTATTGCTCGCGAGCGCGCTCGAAGAAGTCGACTTTCTCCTGCTCAAGGCGATCCGGCTCAACACCGGTGTTGTTCCGTCGCAAGATTGCTTGCTCAGCGGTCAAATCCAGCAAAATCGTGAGGTCTGGCAGCAGGTTGTCCACAGCCCAAAGCGAGATTTCCCTGACTTGGCTGACGTCTAGTTCCCTTGCCGCCCCTTGGTAGGCGACGGAGGAATCAAAGTAGCGATCGCTCAAAACCACTTTGCCCAAGGCAAGTGCAGGGCGGATTTTGGTGGCAACGTGATGCGCACGATCTGCCGCGTAGAGAAGGGCTTCGGCCCTTGGAGCAACATCTCCCTTTCGGTGCAACAGAAGGTGCCTAATCTCCTGGCCAAGCTCAGTGCCACCAGGCTCAAGGGTGCGAACAACCTCTTTGCCCTGTTGGATCAACCACGTTTCGAGCAGGTCAAGCTGGGTGGACTTACCCACACCATCAATACCTTCGAATGTGATGAACATCAGCGCTTTTTTCGAGTCTTCTTCTGAGTCTTTGGAGCCTCACCCGGCTCCACGCCAAGCTTCTCACGACGGATGGCCAAAAGCTCAAAGGCTCGGTCATTGCTCATCTCATCAAGGTCTTCGTCTTTAGGCACGGTGGCATTGATGACTCCGTCAGAGACGTAATTTCCGAACTGACCGGACTTGGCAACCACAAGATTCTTGGAGGCTGGATCTTCACCGAACTCGCGCAGCGGAGTTGATGCGGTTCGGCGAGCGCCGTACTTAGGCAGCTTGTAGAGCTCAACAGCTTCCTCGAGAGTGATGCTGAAGATCTTCTCTTCCGAATCAATCGAGCGAGAGTCAGCACCGCGCTTGAGATACGGGCCGTACTTGCCGTTCTGGACAGTTATTACCTGGCCGCTCTCCGGATCGTTTCCAAGTTCACGAGGAAGCGATAGAAGTTTGATTGCTTCTTCGAGGCTCACGGTTGCAACCGACATCGTCTTGAAAAGTGACGCTGTCTTTGGCTTGGGGTTGCCCTCATCAACCAAGGTGACGAAGGGGCCGTAACGACCATCCTTCACGATGATGTCGAGTCCGGATTGCGGCTCAACACCAAGAACGCGGTCCTGAGCTGGGGGTGCATCAATCAGCTGCTGAGCCTTTTCTGCGCTCAGAGCATCTGGAGCTAAGCCCTCGGGGATGTTTACGATTCGACGCTCGCCATTTTCCTCGAGCTCAATGTAGGGTCCGTACTTACCGGTTCGCAGCAAGACGCCTGGGGAGATTTCAAAGCTGTTGATGAGCCTCGGATCGGATTCACCTAGGGACTCGACAGTGTTCTTGAGACCCTTATCGCCAAAGTAGAACTCGGTGAGCCACTTCTCTCGGTCTAGCTCGCCAAGCGCAATCTGGTCGAGGTCTCCCTCCATCTTGGCGGTGAATGCATAGTCAACCAACTTTCCAAAGTTCTCCTCCAAGAAGCGAGTGACAGTGAAGGCAATCCACTCCGGAACCAGTGCGCTGCCCTGCTTTACGACGTAACCCTTGGAGATGATGGTCGAGATGATGGCGGCATAGGTGGATGGTCGTCCAATCCCCTGCTCTTCAAGTGCCTTCACCAATGAGGCTTCGGTGTAACGAGCTGGAGGCTGGGTCTGGTGCCCCTTAGCCTCGGCAGACAAAGCTGGAAGCGCTTCGCCTTCGGCCAGAATTGGAAGCTTGGCCTCTGCCTCAGTCTCTTCCTCTCGGGTCTCGTCATAAACGGCCAAGAACCCCTTGAAGGTAACGGTAGTGCCGCTTGCGGTGAGCTCAAGCTGCTTACCCGCAGCAGTTCCTTCGAAGCGAACCGAGGTGGTCGAGAGCTTGGCATCCGCCATCTGAGAAGCCACAGTTCTGCGCCAAATTAGTTCATACAAACTATGCGTCTTGCCTGCCAGCACACCCTTTAGTTCATCAGGGTGACGGAAGCTTTCGCCCGATGGCCTGATGGCCTCGTGGGCCTCCTGCGCATTCTTTGATTTCGCACCATATAAACGTGGAGCGTCAGGCAGCAGATCCTTGCCCAGCAATGCACCCGCTGCTCGCGCTGCGGTGATGGCCTGCTGCGAAAGGTTTGGGGAATCGGTTCGCATGTAGGTGATGTGACCGTCTTGATAGAGCTGCTGTGCAGTGTCCATAGCCTGCTTAGCGCTCATTCCCAATTTGCGGGACGCCTCCTGCTGCAAAGTTGATGTGGTGAAGGGTGCGTAAGGCTTGCGTGTGGATGGCTTTGCCTCAACGGAGACAATCTTGAGCTGCTCCCCGACAATCGCCTTGGCGATCGAATCTGCATCCTCAGGGGTCAGAACGCTGGCATCTTGAGTTAGCTTGCCGGTGGAATCAAAGCTCTTGCCGCTTGCAAGGCGCTGACCGTTCACGGAGTGCAGCTTGGCCTCAAACTCAGTTCCGGTCTTTTCAAGCTGAACGGTAACTGAGGCATAGGAGGCAGTCACAAACGCCATGCGCTCGCGCTCACGCTGAACAATCATTCGAGTGGCCGGTGACTGGACTCTTCCAGCGGATAGGCCACGATTGATCTTGCGCCAGAGGACTGGCGAGATTTCATAACCAACCAGTCGGTCAACGACTCGGCGGGTTTCCTGGGCCTGGACCAAGTCGGTATTCAGCTTGCGAGTGTTGTTCTTTGCCTCTGTGATGGCCTCTTTGGTGATCTCGTTGAAAACCATGCGGTGAACAGGGACCTTGGGTTTCAACACCTCTAGCAGGTGCCAGGCGATTGCCTCTCCCTCGCGGTCTTCATCAGTTGCAAGGAATAGCTCGTCGGCTCCCTTCAAGGCAGCCTTGAGATCGCTAACGGTTTTGGACTTGCCCGCGGAGATTACATAGAACGGCTCAAAGCCGTTGTCCACATCGATGGAAAACTTGGCGAGGGGGCCTTTTTTCTTGTCAGCGGGAAGCTCTTTTGGCTCCGCCAAGTCTCGGATGTGACCGACCGAGGCAAGCACCTCAAAGTCGTCCCCCAAGTACTTCGCGATTGTCTTGGCCTTAGCAGGCGACTCCACAATCACTAGTTTCTTTGGCAAAGCTGCTCCCTAAATTGGTTCATTTTTCACCAGCGATTGCGCTGGCTTCAAGGGTCAGTGGCAGCAACCTAAGTTGACCGCTCACCATGACGCCGCCTCCGACAATACGACATGTAGTCATAACCGCGTCAACTGTTTTGAGAATTGACTCTGCGTTTTCACAGACGATGCCAGAAACCAAACCCCGCTGCGTGTCGGCGGCGGCGAGGGCCGCGAGGTCAACCGCTGCGGTCACCCTCTCCTGCAACACAAGAGCCTGGAATCCAAGCAGTAGCCCGCCAAGCACGATGGAGCTGGCCGCCAAAGCGGTGGCAAGAAATGCCGTGATAACCCCTGCATCTAGGCCAGCGGCAGTGCGCAATGCTTGGATGAAATCATCAGCAGATCGGCTTTGACAAACTCGAGACACATGAGCCTCCCCTCGCTCCAGCTTTTGGCGGTTATGCCTTCAGGAACAACCAACTCTCTTCCGATCGACACCTCACGCAGCGCGGCAGCGGTATCTCGCTCCAGAGTTATTCGGTCTAGCGAAACCGAGAAAAGTGCTCCGATGATGCCGACCCCCACGAACAAGGTCGGCATCAGAAGCATCAGCTCAGCTGTAACCGCTCCGGAATCATCCGAGGCCGAGGGCATTTGAAACCAGCTGAAAAAGCATGCTCCGAACTTCGTCACTTCTTAGTACGACCACCAAAAGACCTGCGAATGCCACTGCTGCCATGGTGGCGATTGCGTATTCAGCCGTTATGGCTCCGGTATCTGACTTCCAATTCATTTCTTCTCCTTCTATTTGTTGTTGATTCCGATGAGCATCGGAAGGACTGTGAAAATCAAAAAGGCCGGCAAGGTAGTGAGCCCGAGGGGAATCAGCAGCTTGACGGCCAGGGCCTTGGCGGTTGCAACTCTTTGAGCCGAATAGTCAGCCAGGTCTGCCCGCTGCTGGGCTGCAATCAAAACCGCGAGACTTGCGCCACTTTTGAGCGCAATCTCGATTAGCTCGTCTCGCTCTGCTGAGAATCCACTCTCACGCATTGCGTTAGCTAGCGGCGTTCCGGCTGAGAGCAAGATCTGGAGTCGAAGCCACTGAGCTCCAGGCACCTGGTCACCGGCTCGCGATCTATCGAGCATGCGCTGGGTAATCGAAGCTCCGAAATAGGTAAGGGCGATTGCCAGCAGGAATCCAATCAGCCCAGCTGTGCTGGAAATTGCAGCCAGCGACCCAAAGCCAAGCAGCTCACCCAGAACAATGCCAACTGCGGGAAGCCAGAGCATCAGGGTCCTGGTGGCCTTGGGGACAGCCTGGGCCTGAGTAACCTCGCGTTCAAATTCCAAAAGGCTCTCCTGGTATGAGGCCAAAGCTTTGGCGGTTGGTGCCAGGGGTGCACCGCTTTGAATTGCGAGGTTGAGAAGTTCAAACTCAGCCTCAGATTCGACTCCCGAAAGTTCAAGCGCTTGGGGCACCGAAACTCCGGAGGTAATGAGTGCGCCGAATCGATCAAATCTCAATGGGAACCGCCGCAATGCCATTGGAGCTGGCGTTCAAAGAAGCAAATGCCTCCACCTTGCGAAGTGGGTGCTTGGAGAGCTGAACGACAAGATCTAGTGATTGCAGCAGCTCTGCCGCGAGTTCTGATCCAAGCCCAGAAATGTGACTGAGGACTTTGAGCCTTCTTGGAAGTGCGTTGAGCGATTGAGAGTGCAGGGTTGCCATCGCACAGTGGCCATTGTTCATCGCAAGGAGCAAAGCTCCAAACTCCCTACCTCGAACCTCCCCAATGACAAGCCGGTCTGGGCGCATTCTCAAGGCATGGGTCAGTAGCTCAATCGAATCAATTGCCCCGGCACCCTCTTGGTTTGGCTCACGCTCCAGCAATCCGATTGCGGGGAACCTCGGGGAAAGCTCCGGGGTTTGCTCAATACATATGGTGCGTTCCTGAGCAAGATGAATCAAAGCCGAAAGCAGGGTTGTTTTTCCAGCACCAGTGGGTCCAGCAATCAGGATGGTCTTTCGGTCCGCAACACAGCTTGCGAGGAACTCCGACTGGGCCCGGGTCAACATCTCGGCCTCAACCAGATGATCAAGAGTGACCTGTTCAACTGGGTGCTTTCGAATACTGATCAGGGTTTGACTAGACACGCCAAAGGGCAGCACCACCTGGCAGCGCAGGTTGTCGATGGAGAAGTCAGAAATTGGCTTGGCTATGTCTGCTCTAGCTCCAGCCCCTAGAGCTAACTCGATGGCAATTCGACGAAGGTCAGACTCTGAACCCAGGTCCAAGGCAAAACGCTCGAGACCAAAACCTCTGTCTATCTGGCAGTTGTTTGGACCAGAGATCAAAACATCGGTAACCGCTGTGGCGAGTAGGGCCTGGAGCTGGTTGGGAATGGTCATGCCAAGAGCTTGGGGCAAACCGCAAAGAGCCTTTAGTCAGGATAGAAAACCTGTGGAAAAAGAAAGGGGCGGCAGGTTTGGGGGAAACCTGCCGCCGTGCGGTGCAAACATGGGGGGACGTTGCACCGCTGACTAGTAAAACCAGTCAATCCAAAGTGTATTCCTAAAGTTGTCCCCCATTTGGAGGTTGGCTGTAAACACTCAGTTTCTTTACTTGGTGACGGCCTCTGAAATTTGTCGAAGATTCTGGCATTATTGCGAGGGTCAACACCTGGAGGACAATGATGTCTGTTGAGATTGAAAACCTGCTCAGCGAAACTAGAAAGTTTCCCCCGAGCCCACAGTTTGTAAGTCAAGCTATTGCTAAGCCCGAACTCTATGAGCAAGCCACGGCCGATCGGCTTGGCTTCTGGGCTGACAGAGCGAACGAACTGCACTGGCACAAGCCATTCACCCAAACCCTGGACTGGTCCAATGCACCTTTCGCTAAGTGGTTTCACGATGGTGAGCTAAACGTCAGCTACAACTGCCTCGACCGTCACGTCGATGCTGGCCGAGGTGATCGAGTCGCGTTGCTTTTCGAAGGCGAGCCCGGCGACACAAAGACTTACACCTACTCGGACCTTCTGGGTGAGGTGAAGAAGGCTGCCAATGTTCTGACCAAACTAGGGATCCAGGCTGGAGATCGCGTGGCAATCTACATGCCGATGATTCCAGAGGCAATCATCGCGATGCAGGCGGTTGCAAGGGTTGGCGCAGTCCACTCGGTCGTTTTCGGTGGCTTCTCGGCAGACTCGCTGTCAGCGCGCATTCAAGACGCCTCGGCAAAGCTCGTCATCACCGCTGACGGCGGATTCCGAAAGGGCAAGGCCAGCGCTCTAAAGCCGGCTGTGGATGAGGCTCTAGCGGATAACAAGTGCCCAACCATCGAGCACGTCTTGGTAGTGAAGCGCTGTGGCAATGAAGTTGACTGGACCCCGGGCCGTGATCTTTGGTGGGATCAAGAACTTGGCGCTGCGGCTACCGAGCATGTGGCGCAGGGGTTCAATGCGGAGCACCCGCTCTTCATCCTCTACACCTCGGGGACCACCGGAAAGCCCAAGGGCATTCTGCACACCAGCGGTGGCTACCTAACTCAGGCCAGCTACACCCACAAGAATGTCTTCGACCTGCACCCAGAGACTGACGTTTACTGGTGCACCGCTGATGTGGGCTGGATCACCGGTCACAGCTATGTCGCTTACGGACCGCTTGCAAACGGTGCCACCCAGGTGATTTATGAGGGAACTCCCGACAGCCCTGACTGGGGAAGATGGTGGGAGATAGTCCAGAAGTACAAGGTCAGCATCCTCTATACTGCCCCAACCGCAATCCGCAGCTTCATGAAGATTGGCAGCTCTGTAGCAAAGCCTTTCGATTTGAGCTCAATTCGAGTGCTGGGAAGCGTTGGCGAACCAATCAACCCAGAAGCTTGGATGTGGTACCGCGATGTCATAGGTGGCAACAAGGCGCCGATTGTCGACACCTGGTGGCAGACCGAAACTGGAGCAATCATGATTTCTCCGCTTCCCGGCATCACCCACGCCAAGCCAGGTAGTGCTCAGGTTGCGTTGCCTGGAATTGAAATGGCAATCATTGACGATGAGGGCAAGGCCGTTGGCCCAGGCCACAGCGGCTACCTAACCATCACCGAGCCTTGGCCATCCATGCTGCGCGGAATCTGGGGAGACCCAGAGCGCTACAAGGAGACCTACTGGTCAAGGTTTGACGGCAAGTACTTCGCTGGCGATGGAGCCAAGTTCGACGATGATGGAGACCTTTGGTTGCTCGGCCGAGTTGACGATGTCATGAACGTCTCCGGTCACAGACTTTCAACCGCAGAGATTGAATCGGCCTTGGTCTCTCACCCATTTGTTGCAGAGGCGGCTGTCGTCGGAGCAAAGGATGAAACCACCGGTCAAGCAGTTGTGGCTTTTGTGATCCTGCGTCGCTCTCAAGCCAGCGAGATTGGCAGCGAAGAGGACACCTCGAAGTTGCTTCGTGATCACGTTGCCAAGGAAATTGGACCAATCGCAAAGCCCCGCACCATCTTTGTTGTGAACGAGCTGCCAAAGACTCGCTCGGGAAAAATCATGCGAAGGCTGTTGCGCGATGTGGCCGAGGATCGACCAGTAGGCGATGTCACCACTCTCGCCGACACATCAGTGATGGACACCATCACCGGTCGCCTAAACGCGGGTGCCACGGACTAGCTAGTTCAAACAACAAAACCCCTGAGTTATCTCAGGGGTTTTGTTTTTTCCGAATCTTTAGATTCGACTACTTGAATTCGACAATCAGCTCTACTTCGACTGGGGCATCCAGTGGCAAAACCGCCACACCTACTGCGCTGCGGGCGTGTGCTCCAGCTTCACCGAATACCTTGGCCAATAGTTCTGATGCACCATTGACAACTCCGGGCTGACCCGAGAAGTCGGGAGTTGAAGCAACAAAGCCAACCACCTTCACGATTCGGGTGACCCTTGAAAGATCACCGATAACGCTCTTTACGGCAGCGATCGCATTCAGCGCACAGCGCTGAGCGATCTCCTTGGCAAACTCTGGGCTGATTTCCGCTCCAACCTTGCCGGTTGCCATCAGCGATCCATCAACCAGAGGAATCTGCCCTGCGGTGAAAACTAGGTTTCCAGAGACAATGGCTGGGACATAGGCACCGGCTGGAACTGCGACCGGAGGAAGCTCGAGGCCAAGCTCGGCTAGCTTTTGCTCAACCGACATTTACTCCACCGCTTTCTTGAAGAAAGCAATTAGGCCACCCTGCGGGCCCTGAGTAACCTGGACTAACTCCCATCCCTGGTTGCCCCAAGTGTTCAAGATCTGGGTCTCTTTGTGCAGTAGTAGAGGGGTAGTTACGTATTCCCACTTGGTCATTTACAGCTCCGTTTCAGAAAGCAAAAGGTAACCTAGAGTCTATGTCCGCAAAGCGCCCGAAGCCCCGGCTTACCTTTCTAAGGTTTAGCTTGCTCAGTGCCGTAGCCGGAATGCTTACGGTGGCAATCATGGCGCCGGCAGTTGCGGTCGGTGGAGTAGTTGCCACTCAAGGTGTTGGGATGTTTGAATCCCTGCCGGATTACATCAGACCGGTGAATGCGTCCCAGTCCTCCACGATCTATGCCCTCCGCGATGGCAAGCCAGAAAAGATCGCAACCTTCTACCACGAGAACCGCATTGAGGTTCCGTTCGAAGAGATTTCACCCAACCTCATCAACGCAGTTATCTCAACCGAAGATCCTCGCTTCTATGAGCACGGCGGCGTCGACATCATTTCGTTGATTCGAGCCACTCTCACAAACCTTGCATCATTCGGTGATGGCCCTGGTGCATCAACCATCACCATGCAGTACGTGCGTCAGTCGATGGTTGAGGTTGCAAACCTCACTGGAGATGCGGATGCAATCGCAGAGGCAACCGAAGTTTCGGTGGAGCGAAAGCTCCGTGAGATTCGACTTGCTATCGCGCTCGAGACTGTTGCCACTAAGAAAGAAATCCTTGCGGGTTACCTAAACCTGGTCTTCCTGGGCAACCAGATTAACGGTGTTGAAACGGCATCTCAGTATTACTTCGGCACCAGCTCAAAGAACCTGACTGTCCCACAGGCCGCTTACTTGGCTGGAATGCTGAAGTCGCCGAACGACTACAAGCCAGACCGGGCTTCAAACCTTGACCGCGGAATCGGTCGTCGTAACTATGTAATCCAGAACATGGCCGACAACGGTTACATCTCCCAAGAGCAGGCCGACGGCTACAAGGCAAGCCCGATCCAAACCAAGATCACCGCCACGACACCAGGGTGTGAGAAGAACCAAACCACTGCGTTCTTCTGCGACTACACAGTCTGGACTGTGCGCAACTCACCTGAATTCGGTCAGACCGCTGAAGAGCGCGAGATGTTGCTTCGACGCGGTGGCCTAGAGATTTACACCACCCTTGACCTTGATGTTCAAGAGGTTGCTCAGCAGGCCACCATGGAGGCACTGCCATCTGACAACGAGTGGGGATTCGGAACCGCTTCAGTTTCTATCGAGGCTGGCACTGGTCGAGTAATCGCCATGGCGCAAAACAGATTCTTTGACCAAAGTGATGAGCCTGCGATTGGCCGCACAAGTGTGAATTTCAACACCGATAAGCCATTCGGTGGTTCTTCTGGCTTCCAGCCTGGCTCTACCTACAAGATTTTTACCCTGGCGGAGTGGCTCAAGAACGGTGGTAGCCTCGGCGACTTTGTTGATGGCCGAATCGTCACCGGTGAGGATGTTGACCAAAACGGTGAGCCGGACCCCGTCAAGATTTGGGATGTTTCAAAAGAGTTCCGCGCGAACTGCGGCTCGGTTGTTGGCTTCTGGGAAGTGAACAACTCTGGAGACAAGACCGTAAACCAGATTTCGGTTGCCCAAGCTGTAGTCACATCACAGAACACAGCCTTTGCCGCAATGGCATCGAAGGTTGACCTGTGTGAGATTCGCGACACAGCAGTTGACTTCGGTGTTCACCGAGCAGACGGTACAGAACTTCTTTATGTGCCAGCAACCATTCTCGGCACCAACGAAATTGCTCCACTCACAATGGCTGCTGCTTATGCGGCGATTGCCAACAACGGCATCTACTGCTCCCCTGTTGCAATCGACCGAGTTGTGATTCGCAAGGGTGGTGAGGAGCTCCAGGTCCCGGAGACTGCTTGCTCTCAGGCAGTTGCACCAGATATTGCCGCAGCGATGACTCATGCTCTAAGAGCAGTAATGTCGGGTGGCACAGGATCAGCGGCCAACCCCAACGACGGGATTCCGGTAGCCGGAAAGACTGGAACCACCGACTCCAGGGTCCACACCTGGATGACCGGATACTCCTCCAAGGTGGCAACAGCCACCTGGGTGGGTAACGTAACCGGCCTGACCACGCAGTCCAATAAGAGTGTGAATGGCCGCCAGGTGTCTACCATTCGTCACGCGGTCTGGCGCTCGATCATGACTGAGGTCAACCGTAAGTACGGCGGAGACCCATTCCCGCAGGCTGACGCAAAATACATCTCCCCCACGATGATGACCGTTCCAAGCATTACGGGCTTCGAGGTCGAAAGCGCAAAGACTGCTCTCATTTCGGCCGGCCTAAACGTTTCGGTTATCAAGAGCCAGGTCCCCTCCTCCGCTCCAGCTGGAACCATCGCTTATACCTTGCCAGCAGCAGGAACTTCCGCAGTGAAGGGAACCATCGTGAAGGTTTATGTGTCACGAGGTGGTCAAGTAGTGGTTCCAAGAGTCGCGGGGCTAAGTATCGAGAGCGCAACCGTTGCTCTTCAGGAGCTCGGCTTCACCGTCACTCTCCCGCAGCGCTCACAGGCATCCCTGCTCTCGAAGTGCGACGCTACTTTGCCTAATGGGTCAGCGTTTGGAACCCTCCCAGAAGCTGGAGCTGCAGCCACTCCATCCAGCGCAATTGTCTTGATTCCAAACTCATGTGGCTAGCCGGTAACTCAGGTCCGTTCAAACTCCACACCCTCTCGGTTCAAGGTGTCTCTCCAGAGCCACTGCGAGTTCTTCACATCTCGGATCTTCACTACGCGCCGGGGCAAACCAAAAAGAATGACTTCCTCTCCTCTCTTGCAGACCTTAAGCCAGACCTCGTAATCAACACCGGAGATAACCTCGGCCACGCAAATGCCATCAACCCAGCACTTGGTGCGCTGAGCCCATTAGCAAAGTTTCCGGGGGTGTTCGTAAACGGCTCAAACGACTACCGAACCCCCGAGCCCCGAAACCCACTTCGATACTTCGCAGGTCCATCTGTCGTTTCACTCAAGCGCAATCTCGACACCAAGCGCTTCACCGATGAACTCGAGAACTTCGGATGGCAAAACCTAAACAATCACTCCGCCAAAGTCACAATCGCAGGAATGAATTTAGGCTTCATGGGCCTCGACGATCCCCACGAAGAGCTTGACGATTTGGACTCCCTAGCAAGCCAGTCCAAGGACGTTTCGAGCAGCGATCTAGTCCTAGGGGTCGCGCATGCTCCATACCTGAGAGTGATTGAAGCCTTTGCTAAAGCGGGCGCCGCGATGACATTTTCCGGTCACACCCACGGCGGACAAATCTGCCTACCGGGTCAGAAGGCTTTGGTTTCAAACTGCGATCTGCCGACCCAATACGCGAGCGGTCTATCGGGCTGGAACTTCGAGGATAAGCAGAGCCTGCTTCATGTATCAAGCGGGTTGGGATGCAGCATCTACGCTCCGGTTAGGCTGTTTTGCCCTCCGAGCGCAACGCTGATTGAGCTGAACTAAGCCAGCTCAGCCGCCACTAGCTCGGCGATCTCGTAGGTGTTGAGAGCGGCACCCTTGCGCAAGTTGTCTCCAACCACAAATAAATCGATTGTGTTGGGGAAATCCTCTGCCTGGCGAATTCGACCAACAAATGTTGGGTCCTGACCGGCAACGTGAGCTGGGGTTGGGAAGATTCCATTTCCTGGATCATCCATCACAACAACGGTTGGCTGCGCCTCTAGAACTGAACGAACCTCATCGGCGGTGAGCGGGTTGGCAAATGTCGCGTGAACCGCGAGCGAGTGTGAAACCTGAACCGGAACCCTGACGCAGGTAGCCGATACCTTGAGGTCCTTGATGCCAAGGATCTTGCGGGATTCGTTGCGAACCTTCAGCTCCTCGGAGGTGTGGCCACCATCCTTCACAGACCCAGCAAGTGGGATCACGTTTAGAGCGATTGGTACTGACCATGGTGAGTCAGACTGCGCGAGTCCATGGTGGGCCAAAGTGGCAGCAACGCTGTCGGTGGTTAGCCCAGCCTCGGAGTTCTTTGCCACCGCAGCAAGCTCTGCAGCCAACTGTTCGATGCCAGCGGCACCAGCACCAGACACCGCCTGGTAGCTCGAGACAACCAGCTCGGTTAGCTTCCACTTGTGATGAAGAGCCCCAAGCGCGGCCATCATTGTGAGTGTGGTGCAGTTTGGGTTTGCGATGATTCCAAGCGGCCTTGACTTTGCCGCAAAAGGATTCACCTCGGGCACAACCAACGGCACTTCTGGGTTCATGCGGAACGCCGCCGAGTTGTCAACGCAGACGACACCCTTGGCTGCTGCAAGTGGAGCCCAAACTTCCGAAACCTCGTCTGGAACATCGAACATTGCGATGTCGATGCCATCAAATGCGGCCTCTTCCAATGCAACAACAACATGAGGCTTGCCGTGAACCATGATCTCTTTGCCGGCACTTCTAGCAGAAGCGATCAGGCGGATCTCACCCCAAATGTTTTCGCGGTTATTGATGATGTCAATCATCACGGTGCCGACGGCACCGGTTGCTCCGACAAGGGCCAAGTTTGGTTTTGACATCTGATTACCTTCCGGTGCCGGCATAGATGATGGCGGTGTCAGCAGCATCAAGCTCAAATGCGGTGTGAACAATGCGAGTTGCTTCCTTGAGCTGGTCTGCCCTGGTAACAACTGATATGCGAATCTCAGAGGTAGAGATCATCTCGATGTTGATTCCAGCCTTGGCTAGCGCTCCGAAGAGCTTGGCTGAAACACCCGAAGAGGTCTTCATTCCAGCACCAACAATGGAAAGCTTTCCAACTTCATCATCGTAGGAGATCGACTGGAAACCAACCTCTGACTGCTTGGCCTTTAGAGCCTCAACCACCTTGTGGCGATCAGCGTGAGGCAGGGTGAATGAGATGTCTGACAGGTGAGTCTCGGTGGTCGAAACGTTCTGAACGATCATGTCGATGTTTGCGCCAGCCTCGGCAACAATCCTGAAGAGCTCAGCCGCCTTGCCTGGTCGGTCCGGAATGCCGACGACTGTGATCTTTGACTGAGTGTCATCGGTAGCAACACCTGAAACTAGTGGCTCTTCCATGTCTTCTCCTGGCTTGTTGGTGTAAACGAGGGTGCCTGGGTCCAGGCTAAATGTTGAACGAACTCGAAGTGGAACCTGGTGGCGTCTGGCAAACTCCACCGCGCGAATGTAGAGAATCTTCGCTCCCGAGGAGGAAAGCTCAAGCATTGAGTCGATGTCAATCTGAGCCAACTTGTGGGCTCTGGGGACTACTCGCGGGTCGGCGGTGTAAACACCATCAACATCCGAGTAAATCTCGCAAATGTCGGCGTGCAAAGCAGCAGCAAGCGCCACAGCAGTGGTGTCTGAGCCGCCTCGACCCAAAGTTGTTACATCTCCGGACTCGAAACTAAATCCCTGGAAGCCGGCAACAATCGCAATCTCACCGGCATCCAACGCCGCCTTCACGCGAGTCGGCTCAATCTTCCAGATTCGCGCTGCGCCGTGTTCGTTGTCAGTCGAGATTCCAGCCTGGAAGCCTGTGAAGGACTTGGCCTTGCCACCCTGCTCATTGATCGCAAGAGCAAGAAGTGACATTGAGATTCGCTCTCCAGCGGTGAGCAGCATGTCCATCTCGCGGGATGGCCTTCGGGTTGCAACCGAATCCGCGAGATCAATCAGCTCATCGGTGGTGTCGCCCATTGCTGAGACAACTACGCAAACTTTGTGGCCATCGGCCTGGGCCTGGAGGACGCGCTGAGCTACGTGCTTGATCTTCTCGGCATCAGCAACTGATGAACCGCCGAACTTTTGCACGATTAGCGCCAACGAACACTCCTAGAAGATGGGGATTTTAGCCAGCACTGGCATTGGCCAAAGTCTAGTTGACTCGACGCCTACCCTCAAAGGCTCTCCCCAAGGTCATGTCGTCGGCATATTCCAAATCTCCACCTACCGGAAGGCCGGATGCAAGCTTTGAAACTGTGATTTCCATAGAGCCCAGGAGTCGAGATAGATAGGTGGCAGTCGCCTCACCCTCGAGATTCGGGTTGGTGGCGAGGATGACCTCTTTGATGCCGGGGTCAGCTAAACGCTTCATCAGATCCTTGATTCGAAGCTGATCTGGACCTACGCCCGCAATCGGAGAGATTGCTCCACCCAGCACGTGATACAGGCCACGGAACTCTCGAGTGCGCTCAATGGAGGAAATGTCCTTTGATTCTTCGACCACGCAGATCGAGCTGAGGTCACGCTTTGGATCAACACAGATGCCGCAACGTGCAGCCTCAGCAATGTTTCCGCAGACCTCGCAGAAGCGAACTCGCTTCTTTACCTCTTGCAAGGTTGTTGCCAAGGCGTTGGCCACCTCGGCATCTGCCTCAATCAGGTGAAACGCGATGCGCTGGGCGGACTTAGGTCCAACTCCAGGCAGTCGCCCAAGCTCATCGATGAGATCTTGAACTATTCCGTCATACATCAGTCATCGCCCTTCATGGGCTCAGCACCTAGAACCTCGCGGAGCATGAATTCGCCGGCCTTTTCCTCAGACTGCGATGGTGCAACCGGGATAGCCTCGGTGACATCTTCCAGCTCCTCCTCGGAGACGAACTCCTCTGGAGCGGTTGGCTCAATGACCGGGGCAATAGGGGCGACAGAAACTGCATCTGCAACCTTGGCCTTGTATTTGACCTTGACCCCGAACTGCTCAAAGATCACCTGGCGCAGTACCTCGGATGCCCCCTGGGAGCCCTTGAAAGCATCAACATCTTTTTGGCTTTGGAACAAAAGGGTTAGGACTTCATCCTGGTAATCCAAGACTTTGGTTGTGAAGGCAACCGCCCAGGCCGATCGGGATTGCTTGGACAAGGCATCCAGGATGCCCTGCCAACCACTCTTGAAGCCTGCGGTGGTGAGGGTGCCCATTGGTGCTGCGGGAGCCTTTACTGCTGGCTCGGCAGCCTTTGGTGCCTCGACCTTTGGAGTAACGGCTACAGCCTCATCTTTCTGAATCGGCGGAGCTGACTTCTCTGGAGCTGGTGCCGCTGGAGATTGTGCCGGCTGCACTGACGCAGCTTTAGCCGGGGCAGCCTGAACCGCAGCCGTGCGAACTGGTTGCGAACTTGCATCGATTGCTGGTGCGAGAACTCGTGCGCATAGAAGCTCCAACTGAAGTCTCGGGTTGGAAGATGCGGTGGTGTCAGACAAAGCTTTTGAGGTGGCCTCGGCTGCGCCGGTGAGCTGTGGCAGACCGAAGCGGTTGGCCTGAATCGTTAGAACATCAAACTGCTCTGGACCTAGTCCACGCAAGATAGCGCGAGCGCCGTCACCAAGTGAGGAAACCAGCATTAGATCGCGCAGTCTCTCGAGCAGGTCTTCCAGGAACCTCCGGGCATCCTGCCCAGCCTGAATGACCTTGTCCACAGCGCTGAATGCTTTGGCTGCGTCAAGCTCGGCAAAGGCATCGATAACTTCACTCATGAGCTGGTCATGAGTGAAGCCCAAAAGGTTGACTGCTCGGTCGTAGGCGATCTCCTGAGAGTCGCTTCCCGCGATCAGCTGGTCTAAGAGGGAAAGCGAATCACGAACTGATCCACCCGAGGCCCTAACAACAAGTGGCAGCACTCCGCCCTCTGCGGTGTAGCCCTCCGACTCCAAAAGGGTCTGCAGGTATTCGAGTAGCTCGCCCGGAGGAACGAGCCTGAATGGGTAGTGGTGAGTCCTGGAACGAATGGTTCCGATTACCTTCTCGGGTTCGGTCGTGGCGAATATGAACTTCACGTGCTCTGGTGGCTCTTCAACAATCTTCAGAAGTGCATTGAAGCCCTGGGTGGTGACCATGTGGGCCTCATCCAGGATGAAGATCTTGTAGCGGTCTCTAGCGGGAGCAAAGATTGCTCGCTCTCGAAGCTCTCTGGCATCGTCAACACCGTTGTGTGATGCAGCATCAATCTCAACTACATCTAATGAGCCGGAGCCACCACGGCTTAGCTCGATGCAACTTGGGCACTTTCCGCAAGGGGTATCGGTTGGACCCTCGGCGCAGTTTAGGCAGCGGGCCAAAATCCTCGCTGAGGTCGTCTTGCCGCAGCCTCTTGGGCCGGAGAAAAGATAAGCGTGATTTACGCGGTCTGCACGGAGAGCAGACATAAGTGGATCAGTTACCTGCGACTGGCCAATCAGCTCAGAGAAAGACTCTGGGCGGTATCTGCGATAGAGGGCTGTGGTCACATCCAAAGCTTAATGCGCCGAAAGGACATTGAGTTCCGCGGTGCAGGGGTGTGGATAAAAAGGGACCCCCCGTGCACCCATCAGAGCTCAGTTACCCTTGC
>CAZQHT010000011.1:0-21320 GCA_964593635.1 uncultured Aquiluna sp. | reverse complement strand
CCTGCCTTCTTTGATTATGAGCGGGAAGCTAGAAGCTTCTCCACTGCAGATTCTAGCTGGACCTGGGTGCGCTCCCCAGTGCGTCGATTCCAAAGCTCAACCTGGCCCTCGGAAACCCCTCGACCACAAATGATGATCCAGGGAACACCAATTAGCTCGGCATCCGCAAACTTCACTCCCGGACTGACCTTTGCTCGGTCATCGAGCATGACAGTCAGGCCCTGGCCTTCGGCCTCAGCCGTAAGTGCTTCTGCAGCCTTGAAGGGCTCCTCGTCCTTGCCGGCGGCAATGATGTGAACATCAGCCGGGGCAACAGCCTCGGGCCAAATCAGACCGTTCTCGTCGTTGTAAGCCTCGGCCAGGACTGCCACCAATCGAGTAACTCCAATTCCGTAGGAGCCCATGGTGACCGTGACCAACTTGCCGTTTTCGTCGAGAACCTTGAGTTCAAGTGCCTCGGCATACTTGCGACCAAGCTGGAAGACGTGGCCAATTTCCACACCACGAGCAAGCTCAAGCGGACCTGAGCCATCAGGGGCTGGGTCGCCTGCTCGAACCTCTGCGATGTCCGCGATGCCATCGGCTGAGAAGTCTCGACCGTAGGTCAGGTTGAAGACATGCTTCTCGTTTTCATTCGCGCCGGTAATCCAGGAAGATCCCTTTGCAACCCGTGGGTCAAGCAGGTAGCGAATGCCGCTGGATGCGTCCTTACCCAAAACTTGGGTACTCCCTGAAACCGGTCCGATGTATCCCTTGACCAACTTTGGGTGCTTGGCAAAGTCTGCTTCGGTTGCGGCTTCAACCTCGTTTGGACCGAAGAATGCCTCGGCGCGCTTTTGATCCACGTCTCGGTCTCCAGGAACACCAACTACAACAAGCTCGCGCTTTCCCTCTGGAGAGGTGAGAGCCAAAACCACGTTCTTCAGTGTGTCAGCCGCAGTCCACTCTCTAGGGCCCGGGTGATTCGCATTTGCAAATGCCACCAAAGTTGCAATTGTTGGAGTGTTTGGAGAAGCGAAGACGGTAGCTGCAGGAGTGGAGCTTGAATCAACCTCTGGTGAGGGTGCGAAGCTAACTGCCTCAACGTTGGCAGCAAAGCCGCCCGGTGATCTCACAAAGGTGTCTTCACCTATTGGCGAAGGGTTCAAAAACTCTTCAGATTTTGATCCGCCCATGGCGCCAGCATCAGCCTTCACGATCACGTACTCGACCCCAAGACGCTGGAAGATTCGCTCGTAAGCATCGCGCTGAGCCTGGTAGCTCAGGGCAAGACCCTCATCGGAGACATCGAAGCTGTAGGCATCCTTCATCACAAACTCGCGGCCGCGAAGCAGGCCAGCGCGAGGGCGGGCCTCATCCCGGTACTTGTTCTGGATCTGGTAAATCGAAAGCGGTAGGTCCTTGTATGAGGAGTAGAGGTCCTTCACCAAAAGGGTGAAAACCTCCTCGTGAGTAGGAGCAAGTAGGTAGTCCGCATCCTTGCGGTCCTTCAGGCGGAACAAGTTGTCGCCATACTCAGTCCAGCGACCAGTTATCTCAAACGGTTCTTTCGGCAGCAGGGCTGGGAAGAAAACTTCCTGCGCTCCGGCTAGCTCCATTTCCTCACGAACGATTTGCTCGATTCGGTTCTTTACCTTGAGGCCAAGTGGAAGCCAGGTGAATACTCCCGGTGCAGCACGACGAATGTAGCCAGCGCGGACTAGAAGTCTGTGGCTTTGAACCTCTGCGTCGGCAGGGTCCTCTCGTAAAGTGCGAAGAAACAGTGAGCTCAGGCGTATTGGCATGGGCTCAATGTTAGAGCTATTCGCTTACTGACACCTGCGCAGTGCCAAGAAGTGCCGGGTCCATTTCGGCAGCAATTCGGTTGGCCTCTTCGATCAGGGTGCGAACAATCTCATCCTCGGGAACTGTCTTGATGATCTCGCCCTTGACGAAAATCTGTCCCTTGCCATTGCCGGAAGCGACACCAAGGTCAGCTTCACGAGCTTCACCCGGACCATTCACCACGCACCCCATAACCGCTACGCGGATCGGGACAGTCAGGTGCTGAAGACCTTCGGTCACATCGTTGGCAAGCTTGTAAACGTCAACCTGGGCACGACCACAGCTTGGGCAGCTAACGATTTCTAGCTTGCGGGGCCTTAGGTTTAGCGACTCAAGAATCTGCGACCCGACCTTGATTTCCTCAACCGGTGGGGCGGAAAGCGAAACGCGAATGGTGTCGCCGATGCCCTTGGACAAAAGTGCGCCAAATGCAACCGATGACTTGATGGTTCCCTGGAACGCTGGGCCGGCCTCCGTTACACCCAAGTGCAGTGGCCAGTCACCGCGCTCAGACAAGAGCTCATAGGCACGAACCATGACCACTGGGTCATTGTGCTTTACGGAAATCTTGAAATCGTGGAAGTCGTGCTCTTCGAAAAGGCTTGCCTCCCAGACGGCCGACTCAACCAATGCCTCGGCGGTTGGCTTGCCGTATTTTTCCAACAGGCGTGGGTCTAGCGATCCAGCGTTGACTCCAATGCGAAGTGATACTCCAGCATCTTTGGCGGCCTTTGCGATTGCGCCCACCTGGTCGTCAAACTTGCGGATGTTCCCCGGGTTCACACGCACTGCACCACAGCCTGCTTCGATGGCTTGGAAAACGTACTTGGGCTGGAAGTGGATATCTGCGACCACTGGAATCTGGGAGCGCTTGGCAATGATGCGCAGCACATCTGCATCGTCCTGCGAAGGGACCGCAACGCGCACGATGTCACAGCCCGAGGCTGTGAGCTCGGCAATCTGCTGCAGGGTTGCGTTGATGTCGGTGGTTGGGGTGGTGCACATTGACTGCACGGAGATTGGTGCATCGCCACCAACAGCCACCTTGCCGACCATGATCTGGCGGGTCTTGCGTCTTGGTGCAAGCACCGGTGGTGGGCCTTTTGGCAGACCTAGGTTAATTGCAGGCACTTATTTCCTCCTTGAGACAGGTACATCAACAGCTCGCATCAAAACTTACTTCCATCTAGAACTGAATCGGGTCAATCAAGTCCGCAAGGATAAGAATCAAACCCATTGCGATAAGCAAAATCCAAACCGCATAAGCCATCGGTAGCGCTCTAGCGCTATCAATCGGGCCGGGGTCCCTACCGGTGAAGGCCTTGACCGTTCTGCGCTTTAGGCCCTCATAAATTGCCCCTGCCACATGGCCACCATCGAGCGGCAAGAGCGGAATCAGGTTGAAGGCAAAAAGCGCAATGTTCAGCGAGCCAATCAAAAGAAGAAGTGAGGCCAGCTTGGAGGCCAGGCCCAGGCCATCCGAGGAGGTCAGCTCGCCGGCGATTTGACCCACACCGACGATAGAGACTGCGCCAGCAGGGTCTCGCTCCTGCACTCCAGCGGTCGAGAGAATCACCTTGAAGAGCTGATTGGGCAGATCAAGAATGAACCCGAAGGTGCCGGCCACGACATTGGCCGAATACTGGAAAGACTCCCCCAGGCTCAGAGGGGTGTTTTGAGCACCCAACTGGATACCGATGATGGGTCGAAGCTCGGTGACTGGTAAGCCGCTTTCATCCTTGAGCGGTTGGCCCGAATCGTTGTAAACCTGGCGCTCGGAGAACACCGGAGTAATGGTCAGCTCAATGGTCTTGCCATCGCGCAGGATCTGAAAACTTGAAGCACCCTGGCGCTCATTCAGCACAACTATGGCTTCTTCCCACTTGGCAACTGGAGTGCCATTAACCGCCTGAATCAAATCTCCTGGCAGCACGCCAGCAGTTTTTGCAGGGGAAACAGCAGCGCCTTCACAGACGTCGCCCTCAATGCAATCGAAGACCTGATTAACCGCAAGAGTCGGTTGCATCGGACCAATCGCTCCGAGTGCGGTGACTATGAGCACAACACCTAGAAGCAGGTTCATGAGGGGGCCGCCAAGCATCACAATTAGCTTCTTGGGTGCGGACAGCAGATAGAACTGGCGAGACTCCTCGCCCTCCAGCACGTCTTTGCGGACCTCAAGCCGAGCCTCGGCAATCCATTTGGCAAAGGGGCCTCTATAGGGCTTGCGCTCAGGCGGATACATGCCGGTCATCAGGATGTAGCCGCCGAGCGGAATTGCCTTCACGCCGTATTCGGTTTCACCCTTGGTTTTGGACCAGACGGTTGGGCCAAAACCAATCATGTATTGGCGAACCTTCACGCCAAAGAGCTTGGCTGGCACCAGATGGCCGATTTCATGAATGCCAATCGAGACTGCGATGCCAAGCAGCATGATGAGCAGTCCGAGAATGTAAAGCAGTGCATCCATTGCGCTAAGGCTACCTTCGAACCATGCTCTTTAGAGCTTGGTTATCAGTGAATCAGCAGTTTCCCTCGCCCAGCGCTCGGCCTCGAGCACCGACTCCAAGCTCAACTCAGGCTCGGGTCTGTGGAGCGAAACAACTTCGGAAATCAGATCAACAATTCCAACGAAACTGAGCCTTCCCTCGTGGAAAGCGTCTACTGCCTGCTCGTTGGCTGCATTGAACACTGCGGGGTATGTGAGTCCTGCCGTGCCAACCTGGCGGGCTAGGGCAACAGCTCCAAAAACACTCTCGTCCAATGGCTCAAACACCCAGCTGTGGGACTTAGTCCAATCCACCGGGGTAGAAACATGTGGCACTCGATCTGGCCAGCTCATTCCCAGAGCTATGGGCAGCTTCATGTCAGGTGGTGAGCACTGGGCGATTACCGAACCATCCACGAACTCAACCATGGAGTGCACAACCGACTGGGGATGAACAGTGACATCGATGCGGTCGAAGGGAATGTCAAACAAAAGGTGAGCCTCGATGAGCTCTAACCCCTTGTTCACCAAGGAGGCTGAATTGGTTGTTACCACTCTGCCCATGTCCCAGGTTGGGTGCTTTAGGGCCTGAGCTGGAGTCACGTTTGCAAGCTCTGCTCTGGAAAAACCTCGGAAGGGTCCGCCGGAAGCCGTGAGAATCAGTTTCTTCACCTCCGAAGAGGAACCTGAACGCAAACATTGCGCGAGCGCTGAATGCTCAGAGTCCACCGGGACAATCTGCCCCGGGGAAGCCAAGGAGGTGACAAGGCGACCGCCGACAATCAGTGACTCCTTGTTGGCAAGGGCAAGGGTCTTCCCAGATGTGAGGGTATTGATGGTTGCCTTTAGGCCCGCCGAGCCGGTTATGCCATTCACCACGACATCTGCGTTTGAACCAAGAACTAGATCCGCTGCTCGGTCGGAGCCAATGACACAAACCTCGGTACTCAGGCCAAACTCCAGACGCTGAGCCTCTAGAAGGTCGGCATTACTGAAAGCTGAGAGCCCAACCAACTGGAAGCGGTCTGGGTTAGCCCGGATTACATCTAGGGCCTGAGTTCCGATGGATCCGGTGGACCCGAGAACCAAAACTTTTCGCATTCGCCAGAACTCCTCAGCATTTGGTGAGCTGATAGCAAGGTTACTGGGCTTAAACTTCTCTCATGAGCCTTGAGCAAAAGCGAATTCTGGTTACCCCAATTCCTGGTCCTATCTCCACACAGATGCAGGAGCGCCGCAAGAAGGTTGTCTCTGCCGGTGTTGGCACTCTGCTACCCGTCTTCATCGATGAGGCGCACGACGCCATCATGCGAGATGTTGATGGCAACCAGTTCATCGATATGGGCTCTGGCATCGGAGTAGTAACCATCGGCCACACCAACGAGCGAGTCGTTGAGGCAGTGCAGAAGCAGGTTGCGAAACTCACCCACACTCTGTTCACCGTTGCCCCCTACGAGCCTTATGTCCGAGTCGCCGAGTTGGTCACCGCGCATGCCCCAGGAAACTTTGCCAAGAAGGCAGCTTTCTTTAACTCCGGAGCCGAGGCTGTTGAAAATGCCGTCAAGATTGCCCGCAAGGCAACTGGCCGCACTGAGATTGCAGTCTTTGACCACGCCTACCACGGCCGCACCAACCTAACCATGTCGATGAACTTCAAGATCCACCCGTACGGCACTGGCTTTGGTCCACTCGCCGGCAGCGTTCACCACGCTCCAATGAGCTACCCGTTCCGCGATGCAGATGGTCTAACCGGTGAAGAGGCCGCAACCCGCGCCATCACCTATCTGGAGAAGCGCGTTGGCGCAGCCCAGCTAGCCGCAGTATTCATTGAGCCAATTCAGGGTGAGGGTGGCTTTATCGTTCCTGCACCTGGATTCCTCCGCACCCTGGACGCCTGGTGCAAGGCCAACGGCATCGTCATGGTTGCCGACGAGGTTCAGTCCGGTGTCGCCAGAACCGGAAAGTGGTTTGCAAGTGAGTGGGAAGAGGGCTTCGAGCCTGACCTAATGACCGTTGCAAAGGGTATTGCCGGTGGAATGCCACTTTCGGGTGTAGTCGGACGTGCAGAAATCATGGATGCCGCACACGCTGGTGGCCTTGGAGGAACCTTCGGTGGCTCCCCCACTGCGGTTGCCGCAGGTGTCGCAGTCCTCGAGCAAATCGAAGAGGGCGGCTGGCTTGAGCGTGCAGCTGAAATCGGTGAGCTACTGACTACTCGTCTAACAGCACTGCAGGCTCAATACCCAATCATCGGAGATGTCCGCGGCAAGGGCGCAATGATTGCGATCGAGCTTGTCGAGGATGGCACAAAGACCCCTAACTCCAAGGCTGTTGATGACCTAGTTCGTCACTGCCACCAGAACGGTGTCTTGATCCTGAACGCAGGAACATACAACAACGTGATCCGCTTCTTGCCTCCGCTAGCGATCACCAACGAGTTGCTCAATGATGCACTCGATGTGTTAGCTGCCGGTTTGGCAAAGCTCTAACCCTGCGCTTAGTCTGAAGGCAAGAGGAAACTAACTTCGTTAGCCTCTCAAACTCAGATTCGAAGGTGATCCATTTGCAGGGCCATGGCGCGCGGGAGAAAATTAGCATCCTCTTCGAAGAAGAACTAAATCGCTACATTTCAAGCCACCCCAAATCAAGAGAGCAACATGCGCAGGCTCTAGAACCGCTTTTGGGCGGTGTGCCTATGATCTGGATGTCAAAGTGGCCCGGACCCTTTCCTCTCTACGTAGAGCAGGCTAAAGGTTCTCACTTCACAGATCTTGACGGCATCGACTACGCAGATTTTTGCCTTGGAGACACCGGTGCCATGTGTGGTCATGCCCCGGAAGCAACGGTAAAGGCAGTTCAAAGGCAAATTGCCAAAGGCTCAACATTCATGCTTCCAACTGCTGATGCAGCCCAAAATGGCCGAATTCTGGCTGAGCGTTTTGGGGTTCCGAAGTGGCAGTTCACCCTGAGTGCAACCGACGCCAATCGCCACATGCTGAGGTATGCAAGGCATGTAACTGGCAGGAAAAAAGTGGCAGTTCATGACTACTGCTATCACGGAACCGTAGACGAGACCTTTGCGGTGATGGACGACTCTGGTGCGACAGTGCCCCGTAGAGACAACGTGGGCAAGCCAGTTGAGTTGCACGAAACCACGGTTGTCATTCCATTCAACGACCTAGAGGCTGCCGAAAGGGCTTTTGCCAAAGGTGACGTGGCGGCCATGTTGATGGAGCCAGCCCTAACCAACATTGGGATCGTGTTACCTCAGCCTGGCTATTTGGAGGGAATGCAGGCACTTTGCAATAAGTACGACGTGATTTGGATCTTGGACGAGACCCACACCCTGTCTGCCGGAGTCGGAGGCATGACAGCTCAATTTGAACTTAAGCCAGATGCTGTCGTTTTGGGAAAAACCATCGGTGGCGGTGTGCCCGTGGGTGCCTATGGGCTCACGCGCGAACTGGCATCGAGGATCGAGTCCTCGATGAACCTTGAGAGCATCGACATTGGAGGAGTCGGCGGAACCCTTGCCGGCAATGCCCTATCGATGGCGGCGGTGCGGGCCACACTCGAGGAGGTTCTCACGGTGGAGAATTTCCAGCACATGGAAGCTCTAGCGGTGGCGTGGGTAAAGAATATTCAAGACGTGATTGACGAGTTTCAACTCCCGTGGCAAGTTTCACGAATTGGCTGTCGAGGCGAATACTCATTCAGAGCCAGACCACCAATAAATGGCCGTGAGGCTGCTGAGGCAGATGACTTCGAGCTGCAGCAGTACCTTCAGCTTCACGCAATCAACCGAGGCATACTAATGACGCCTTTTCACAACATGGCGTTGATGTCTCCAGCATCCAGTGAGGCGGACATAGCCAAACATCTCGAACACTTCAGATCTGCTGTTGTGTCAATCCTTGAGGACTAATTACTTCTTAGCCATCCGCTTGGCCTTGAGGCTCGATCGCAATTGAACTACTAGCACAATCGCGATTGCCACGAAGAAGACCGCCGATCCCAGCACGTTAGCCTCCGGTGGAATACCTCTGGCTGCTGCGGTGTAGATGAACTTGGGGAACGTCGTTTCTGCCCCGGCATTGAACTGGGTGATGATGAAGTCGTCAAAACTCAACGCAAAAGCAAGCATTGCGGCTGCCATGATGCCTGGCAGGAGTAGCGGGAAGGTAATTCGCCAGAAGACACTCGCTGGCGAGCCGTAGAGATCTTTTCCAGCCTCTTCAAGACGCGGGTCAAGAGTTGCAACCCTGGCCTTCACTGTTACCACCACGAAGCTCAGGGTGAACATGATGTGACCGATAACGATGGTCCAAAAACCCTTGCCGATGCCGACGTTTAGGAACTGCGCGGCAAGTCCGGCGCCCATTACAACCTCTGGTGTGGCCATCGGCAAAAACAGCAGAAGGTTGGTCGCGCCGCGACCCTTGAATTTGTATCGTCCCAGCGCGATTGCGATTGCGGTTCCGAACGCAGTCGCCACCAAAGTTGCGATGACAGCGATTGCAACAGAGTTGCCGAATGCATCACAGACCTGCTGCTGGTTGCAAACGTTTAGCCAGTTTTCAAATGTGAATCGCTTCCAAGCAATGTTCGACTTCTCAGTCTCATTGAAGGAGAAGACGAATGTGTAAGCAATCGGAATCATCAAGAAGATGAAGGCGAGGGCAACATAGGTTGGAAGCAACCACTTCCCTAGCGAAAGCTTCAAAGTAGGTCCTCCGTTCCAGCACGTCGAACGTAGGTGGAGACGATAATCACGATCGCTGCCATAAGCATTACCGAGAGCGCAGAGGCCGTTGGGTAATCCTGCATTCTGAGGTAGGTGGCCTCAACCACGTTACCCAGCATCGAAGTATCAGAGTCGCCAAGGAAGTCTCGTGAGGCGCTCACGTAATCTCCCGATATCGGAATGAAGGTAAGCAGGGTTCCCGAGATAACTCCAGGCATCGACAAAGGAAGAGTGATTCTCCAGAAGGTCTTGGCTGGGCCCGCATACAGGTCAGCGCCTGCCTCAACCAGTCGAAGGTCCAATCGCTCCAGCGATGTGTAGATCGGCAGGGTCATGAACGGGATGAAGTTGTAGGTGAGGCCGAAGATGACCGCAAAGTCAGTTCCAATGATGTTCTGGTCTGGCGGCAAGAGAGTCAATGCCTGCAGCACCTGAGTAACTGGAGACTCATTGGAGAAGATCTGCTTCCACGCCAAAGTGCGAAGCAGGAAGCTGATGAAAAATGGCGCGATAACAAGAGTCAGCAGCAGCGCCTGCAAGACCGGCTTGTTTCGTGCCTTCACGCCGATGAAGTAGGCAATTGGATAGCTGATCAGCAGTGCCATCACCGTTGCGATGATTGCGTAGACGAAGGAGCGGAAAATCTGAGGCCCATACTGCGAAACCGCGTAGGCGTAGTTTCCGAACTCGAGTCCATAGTCATACATGCCGATTTCGCCGGTCATGCTCGCGGTCTTTAGCGAGGTAATGATTAGCGAGATCAGTGGGGTGAGGAAGAACAACCCCAGGTAGATGACGCCGGGGGCAAGCAAAACAAATGCAACCCTCGAGGATCGAGTTGGCTCAGCGGTCTTTGAACCGCCCTGCCCCAGCGCCACGAAAGCCATGGCTATGCCTCGTCGTTGTCGGCCTTGCTGGGGAGGTCGCTCAGTCCGAAACCGTGCTCAACCTTCCAGCTAATCCATACCTTGGCACCAAGCTCAACCACCGGAGACTTACCAACGTTCTGGGCAAAGACAGTGAAGTCTCCAAATCCTGGAACATCGATTAGGTACTGGTTTGAAACACCGGTGAATCGAATGTCGATGATCTCTCCCGGTCCAACCAGGTTGTGATCTGAGCCAAGCTCTGGCTTGTCCTCGTGGAAGGTGACCTTCTCGGGACGAACTCCGACCGCGATCTTTCCCGAGTGCTTCTCGGAACGAACCTTCGGGGTTGCAATGCGCTGACCATTGCAGCTGATCGCAATCACTGAGTCGGTGTTCTCAACGACCTCGCCGACGAAGATGTTCGACTGACCCAAGAACCTTGCAACGAATGCAGTCTTTGGTCTGTCGTAGAGGGCCTCAGGTGCACCCATCTGCTCAATCTTTCCCAAGTTCATAACCGCGACGGTGTCAGCCATGTCCATGGCCTCTTCCTGGTCGTGGGTAACGTGCAAGAAGGTGAGTCCAACTTCCATCTGAATTGCTTTGAGCTCAACCTGCATCTGCCTGCGCAGCTTTAGGTCTAGCGCACCTAGTGGCTCATCCAGAAGCAACAGTGCTGGGCGGTTCACCAGAGCGCGAGCTAGTGCGACGCGCTGCTGCTGGCCACCAGAGAGCTGCTGTGGCTTTCTTGATGCAAGGTGTGAAAGCTCAACCATTTCCAAGGCCTCATTGGCTTTCACCAACGGATCAGAGATCTTGCGCTGACGAAGGCCGAAGGCCACGTTCTCCAGCACGCTCATGTGCGGGAAAAGTGCATAGCTTTGGAAAACGGTGTTAACGGGCCGGTCGTTCGGCTTGCTATCGGTGACATCTTTGCCGCCAATCAATACCTTGCCAACGGTTGGTTCCTCGAGACCAGCAACAATTCTCAGGGTGGTGGTTTTTCCACAGCCCGAAGGGCCCAGCAGGGCGAAGAATTCACCCGCTGGGATTTTCAAGTCAAGGTCGTCAATGGCGGTAAAGCCAGGGAACTCTTTCCTGATGCCTACTAGCTCGAGATCTTGGCCTCGTGCGACGAAGTCTTGCGACACCTATGCGCCCAGGAGCAGGTTCTGCCACTTGGTAGAGAAGCGCTGCTCCTCCTGCCCGTTTAGAGCTCGGAAGGCCTGGGTGTTCTTCAAGAACTCCTCGTCAGGGAAGATCAGTGGATTGCTTGCCAACTCTGGGTCAGTCTGCTCAAGAATCTCCTTGGCACCAACAACCGGAGTCACATAGTTCACCCATGCTGCAAGCTCAGCGGCGTTCACTGGGTCGTAGTAGTAGTTGATTAGAGCTTCTACGTTCTTCTTGTGGGTTGCGCCCATAGGAATCACGAACATGTCTGCAGAGATGGTTGCACCGGTCTCTGGGACAACGAATGCGAAGTCATCGGACTCAGTCTCGAAGTTAATCAGCGTTACGTCGCCAGACCAAACGGTCGAAGCGATGGTGTTGCCGTTCTTCAGGTCCTCAACGTAGGAGTTTCCACGGATGTTGAAGATTTGGCCGCTTGAAACCTGAGCTGCAACGAAGTCAACAGCTGCGTTGAACGCGTCTTCGGTTAGGGATGACTCGTCTCCGATGTTGATGCCCTGGCTCATTAGCACTAGCCCAACGGTGTCACGCATCTCCGATAGCAAGCCAACACGGCCCTTTAGCTCAGGAAGCCATAGGTCGTCCATTGAGGTTGGGGCATCCTTGCCGGTTGCCTCCTTGAAGCGTGCCTTGTGGTAACCAATTCCACCCAGGATGCCCTGGAAGGGAATTGAAAGGTTGCGCTCTGGGTCGTTTGCGGCTCCCAAGTAAGCGGGGTTCAGGTTTGCCTTGTTAGGAATGTTTGCTGGGTCAGTTGCCTGCAGGTAGCCCAGTCCGATCATTCGGTCTGCCAGCCAAGAGGTTGGGCAAGCTACGTCGGCACCGATGTCCTGTCCTAGTGCTAGCTGGTCCTTGACCTTTGCATACCACGTGTCGTTGTCGTCAATCTCAATCAGGTAGTCAACCGCAATGCCGGTCTGCTCCTGGAAGCGGTCAAGGGTTGGGGTGTTGCCGTTTTCGTCCTCGTCCATGTAACCGGTCCAGTTGTGCCAGGTCAGCACCTTCTCGGAGTCCGAGACATCGGTAGCTGGAGTAAGGGTTGCGGATGCAGGTGCGCAGGATGCTAGTGATAGCACGGCTGCGGTTCCACCGATACCAGCAAGGGCTGCTCGTCTGGAAATCATGTGGTTGCGGGCTAGCTCTACTAGCTGGCGCATCATTGGGTCTTCAGGAAGTCCACGCTTCATTACTTGTCTCCTAGCTTGGGGGCCGATAGCCCATTTACCAACAGTCCTTGGCCCCAATGGCTTCCGGAACACTCAAAGTTTCTCACATGAAGGGGCGTAATTGAACCCCGAATAAAACTTTTTTCGGCTAGTCGCCGATGTAGCTCATCACGTGCTTGACGCGGGTGTAATCCTCGAAGCCGTAGTGAGATAGATCCTTGCCGTAACCGGAGTGCTTGAAGCCTCCGTGAGGCATCTCTGCGACCAGTGGGATGTGGGTGTTAATCCAAACCGCACCGAAGTCCAAGTACTTGGCAAACCGCATTGCACGAGTGTGGTTTGAGGTCCAAACCGAAGCAGCCAAACCGTACTGAACATCATTGGCCCACTTCAGAGCCTGCTCATCGCTTGCGAACTTCTGCACGGTCATCACCGGCCCGAAGATCTCCTCCTGGATGTGCTCGTCGGTCTGCTTGAATCCCGAGAGAACGGTTGGCTCTAGGAAGTAGCCGCTACCAGCAATCAAGTTGCCGCCGGTTTCGATCTTGGCGTGATCTGGCAAGCGGTCAATGAAGCCCTTGACTCGTGTCAACTGGTTCGCGTTGTTCAGCGGCCCAAACAGAATGTCTTCTTCGTGAGGCATTCCAACCTTTGCGCTGGCCTTCACCTCGGCCAATAGTGAGGCCATGAAGTTGTCGTAGGCACGCTCGTGAACCAGCAACCTGGTTGCAGCGGTGCAGTCCTGACCTGCGTTGAAGAATCCAGCGGCGACAATGCCTGCGGCTGCCTTAGCGAAATCAGCATCGTCAAAGACAATGACAGGTGCTTTGCCACCGAGTTCCAGGTGAACTCGCTTAAGGTCGCTCGCAGCGCTCTTGGCGACCTCCATACCGGCCCGAACCGAACCGGTAATCGAAACCATCTGAGGGATGCGGTCCTCGATCATTGCGCGACCGGTGTCGCGGTTACCGGTCACGACATTGAACACACCGGCTGGCAAAAACTCGCTTGCGATTTCAGCCAACAACAGAGTCGAAGCTGGGGTGGTATCAGATGGCTTCAGAACGATTGTGTTTCCGGCTGCGATGGCAGGGGCAAACTTCCAGGTCGCCATGTTTAGCGGGTAGTTCCAAGGAGTAACCTGCCCGATTACACCGATTGGCTCGCGGCGAATCGATGAGGTGTGATCGCGCATGTATTCGGCGGTTGCGCGACCCTCTAGGTTTCTCGCAGCTCCCGCAAAGAATCTAATCTGGTCCACCGAGGGCATGATCTCGTAGTCGACCAGTGTGCCGCGCGGCTTACCGGTGTTCTCGGACTCGACATCGGCAGCTTCCTGAGCACGAGCCTCGAGAGCATCTGCAATTCTGAATAGTGCTAGCTGGCGCTCGCTCGGGGTGGTTTGGCTCCACTCTTCGAAGGCCTTCTGGGCAACTTCATAGGCCTTCTTCACATCAGCGGCAGAGGAGACCGGAGCGGTTGCATAAACCTGGCCGGTTGAAGGATTGATGACATCACTGGTTTCGCCAGCGGTTGGGGAAACGTACTGCCCACCAACAAAATTCTTGAGCTGCTTAACGGTCACTATGTGCTCCTCATCGAGATAGTAGAAAGACTCTAATCTTGGGCAGAGGTAATCAAAAGCCAAATTCAAAAATTCGCCTGAATTCGAAGCAAAATCACAAAATAGCTTCGGTTTGGTTTGTTGTTTTCACCTTTTTCTTGGAATACTCAGTTCATGTCCAGAATGCTCCGCACCCGCCAGTCTCAGCTTGATGAGATCTCCAAGCTCATCGTGGAGCAACTGCAGCACGATGGCCGCAAGTCTTACGCGGAAATTGGCAAGGTAGTTGGGCTCAGCGAAGCGGCCGTCAGGCAGCGTGTTCAGAAGCTGACCGAATCCGGGGTCATGCAGGTGGTGGCAGTTACCGACCCAATGCGACTTGGCTTCAGTCGCCAAGCGATGATCGGCATCAAGGCCTCCGGCGATGTCAACGACGTGGCAGAAGCACTTTCCGCAATTCCTCAGGTTGACTACGTCGTAATGACCGCAGGCTCCTTTGACCTCTTGGCCGAAGTGGTTTGCGAAAACGATGACGATCTCATCAGCCTGCTAAATGGCAACATCAGGCTCCTACCCGGAGTGGTCTCCGCCGAGACATTCGTTTATCTCAAACTTCACAAGCAGTTTTACAACTGGGGAACTCGATGATGAGCCCGGTCCAAACCACAAGGTAAAGAGTAAAAATGACAATCCAGGACAAGAAGCTAAATCCCCTGAAGAAGTTGTTCCCGAAGCGCAAAGCCGCTGCCAAGACCGAGCGCGACCTGCCGCTATTTGAAGCCATGCGCGCCGGCCAGGAGATTGGCGACAAGCAGTGGCAGCGCTCCGCCAAAGATCACCTGTGGATGCACTTCACTCGCCACAGCCCCTTCCAGTCTGGGGACATGCCGATCATCACCAGGGGTGAGGGTGCCTACATCTGGGACTCAAAGGGGCGCAAGGCAATCGATGGACTCTCCGGATTATTCGCGGTCAATGCCGGTCACGCTAGACCTGAGTTGGCTGCCGCTGCAGCCAAGCAAATCATGGAGCTGGACTTCATGCCTCTTTGGTCCTACGCCCACCCAAGAGCGATTGAGCTAGCAGAGCGACTGCTCTCTTACGTTCCCAAGGATCTAACCCGAGTCTTCTTCACCACCGGTGGCGGCGAAGCTGTTGAGAGCGCATGGAAGATTGCGAAGCAGTACTACAAGCTCACCGGAAAGCCACTTAAGACCAAGGTCATCTCCCGCATGACTGCGTACCACGGCACCAGCCATGGTGCGCTTTCCATCACTGGTATTCATGCCATGAAGCAGGCGTTCGAGCCTCTGGTTCCATCAACCTTCCGCATCCCAAACACCAACTGGCACCGAGCCAAGGACCAGTTCGCATCCGAAGAAGAGTTCGGTCTTTGGGCTGCCAACCGCCTGGAAGAGGCAATCAAGTTTGAGGGAGCGGACACGGTCGCAGCGTTCTTCGCAGAG
Source organism: uncultured Aquiluna sp. (assembly GCA_964593635.1). GTDB lineage: Bacteria > Actinomycetota > Actinomycetes > Actinomycetales > Microbacteriaceae > Aquiluna. The sequence goes on along the minus strand of CAZQHT010000011.1, from coordinate 6,005 downwards.
CCGATTCAGAACTCGGGAGGTTGCTTCACCGCACTTCCTAGCTACTGGAAGCGGATTCGCGAAATCTGCGACAAGTACGACGTGATTTTGGTTGCGGACGAGACCATCACCGGCTTTGGACGCTCGGGCGAAATGTTTGGAACTCAGCGCTACGGCATCGAGCCTGACATGTTGATCACCGCCAAGGCAATCACCTCGGGTGCTCAGCCGCTTGGAGCTCTTTTCCTAAAGGAGAAGTTCTTCGAGCCCTACACCAAGGGCGTAACTGCTTTCCCGCACGGATACACCTTTGCCGCTCACCCTGTTGCCTGTGCCGTAGCGCTTGCCAACCTGGACATCTACGACTCGGAGAAGCTGGTCGACAACGTTCGCACCAACTCCCCGATTTTCCGCAAGACCCTGGAGAAGCTCCACGACCTGCCGATTGTTGGAGATGTCCGCGGAGACGGTTACTTCTTCGCGATCGAGCTAACTACCGACAAGGCAACCAAGCGAGCGCTAACTCCAGAGCAGTCGGAGAAGCTGGTCAGAAACTTCCTGAACGCGGCAATGTTCGAAGCTGGCCTCTACTGCCGAGCTGACGACCGCGGCGACGCAGTCGTCCAGGTTGCTCCCCCGCTCACCGTGGGCCCCAAGGAGTTTGACGAGATGGAGCGCATTCTCCGTCAGGTGCTGACAAAGGCTTGGTCCCTACTCTAAGAAATAGCGGGTTTCCCGGCACAAAGTCCTCCAATAGGGGTGCTTGGGCGGGAAAGAGAAAACCTCTGGTCTCACCATCACTGAGTTCGGCATAGCCAAGGCATTCTGGGTGCAGTGGTTTGGTGGGAAAACCAAGCTGAGACCTGTCAATCGGATCTGCCCGCAGCGCAAACCGGCTGTGGCAGTTGGTGGAGATGGTCCTTGTAATTCCGGTCATGGTTTGGGTAGCGCCAACAAAATGCACACAGAGTGATCGGCCCTTTGCAGCAATCGACTCGAGCTGTTGAGCCAGCTTGAGATTTCGAAGGGCCTCCGCCAGCTCATCTACCACGACCAGGGTTGGGTTTCCAGGAGCCATGAGGCGAGCCTGCAGAGTCGCTATCGCCAACTCAACTTGGTCGCCAGCAAAGAGCCTCAGCGGATGAGTGAGCGACTCATAGTCAAAGCCACCCTTGAAATCAATCACGATGACATCGCCTTGGAAGGCTCCGATGATGCGCTTTACGAGCTCTGTCTTGCCGGAGCCGGTCTGGCCGACGATTATGGCGTGCGGCTTGTTTGGTGAGATTGGCGAAGGAATCGGCTGATTCTCAAAGTCCACTCCCAGTGCCCAGGCCGGCAAATCCGCTGTGCTAGCTTGCGATTTCGGCTCTGGGAACAGCGCTGGATAAACCACATCGCGCACCCTTGTTGACCAAGTCCACGGAAAGAGATTTAGCCTTCTATCCCCCAGCCAAACCCTTCCATCCATGACCCTGACCGGTTGTGAAACATCGTGCTTCCGTTGGCTTGAAACCAGAACCCAAACCAACAGCGTGAAACCCGACAACACGAGCAGCACTGGAGAACCGTTGGATAGGAAGAGGAATAGTCCATATCCAACGCTCGGCAACAGAAAAAGCACATTCACAGAAGCAGTGTGGAGCAAGACCTAGCAAGGTGTTTCGCATGCCGCCTGCCCTGTGAATAAGTGCGGGTTTGAAGTTATCCACAATTTGCAAACTTTGGGTCAACCTAATTCCCCGAAACGCAATACTTATCCGATGGAACTTGGATCAGTTGTAGTCATCGACTCCCCCATCGGACAGATTGCCATTGGAGCAACAGAGCATGGGGTGGCAGAGGTCGCAATCCTCGAGCCGGGTGAACGCAGGGCTGAGTTTCAGAACACCGCGAAGTCCGGCAGCCACGCCAAGGCTGGCTCCAGCCAGCTGGCAGAGTTCTTTGCGGGAAAGCGAACGCAGTTTGATTTGGAACTGGACCTGATTGGAACTGATTTCCAGCAAAGCGTCTGGAAGGCGATCTCGGGTTTGGACAAAGGGAAAGTACTCACCTATGCCGGCTTGGCTGCGCAAATTCAAAAGCCTCTTGCTGCTAGGGCCGTTGGTGGCGCGGTGGGGTCGAATCCCGTTCCGCTGATCATTGGATGTCATCGCATCCTTGGTTCCAGCGGCACCCTCACCGGCTACTCCGGTGGTGGAGGGCTTCGCACCAAGCGGTGGCTGCTTGACTTTGAAGGAATCTCCTACAAATCGTGAGCTATTCCAGAGTCCACGAGGATGGCCTTGAACGTTGCTCTTGGCTAAATGGTGACCCCATCTACATCGAATATCACGACAAGGAGTGGGGGCGCAGGGCCACGGGTCAGCGGGATTTGTTTGAGGCCATAGCCCTGGAGGGTTTCCAGGCAGGTCTGAGCTGGCTGACAATTCTTAAGAGACGCGAAGGTTTTCGAAGGGCCTTTCACAACTTTGAGATTTCGAAAGTTGCGGCAATGACCGAAGCAGATGTTGACCGTCTTATGCAGGATTCCGGAATCATCCGAAACCGGGCCAAGATTGTTGCCACCATTCACAATGCAAACTTGATTCAGGATTTGGCCCTCGACCTCAAGCAAACCCTCTGGGCTTTTGCTCCAGAGAATCCCAAAAGTTCAATTGAAAACTTTGAATGGCTCAGCCTCAGCAAAGAATCTGTGGCACTAAGCAAGCGGCTTCAAGAGCTGGGATTCAAGTTTGTGGGGCCGACGACGATTTATGCGCTCATGCAGTCGACTGGCATGATTCACGACCACGCACCAAATTGCCACTGGCGCGAGTGAAAATTTCCATAGGCTTGCAACATAACTAGCTCAGGAGGACTAATGACGCCGGAGCAGTTCAACACCATCTACAGGTCCCAGCTTGGGGAAATCTCAAGATTCCTGGCCCGACGCGTGGCTCCCCACGAGGTTGAAGACCTAGCCGCAGATCTTTTTGAGATTGCCTGGAGTAAGAGGGTCTCAATTCCTGAGGGCCTTGAGCTCCCTTGGCTCTATAAGACAGCGCGCTATCTGATTGCCAACCACAGAAGAAAAACTCAGAACCGCTCAAGAATCTTCAGCATGCTCGCTGCTCCCGAGGCTGCGCCAAGCGCAGAGTCGATAGCGCTGGCAGACATGGGTCTGGGTTCGGCCTGGGAGAAGCTGTCGGGTGCAGACCAGGAACTGATGGCTCTCTGGGCGCTCGAGGGTCTGGATGCCAAGGAAATCGCAGTTGTGATGGAGATCAGCGCTAACGCATCTGCAATCCGTCTATCCCGTGCCAAGGAAAAACTAAAGAATTTGCTCGCCGAAGAAAATTCTGAGACAGAAAAGACACTTAGCTAGATATGAACGAAGAATTTGATTCACTAAGAAACCGCATCAACGCAGCAGACCCTGCGAAAGACTCAGCCCTAATTAGCGAGTCGACCGTAGCGTCGGCGGCTCTGGGCAAGGGCACTAAAGCCCCATGGTCAAAGCGCTTCCGTCAACTAACGCTTTCGGGCTCGCTCTTGGGTGCAGCCGGAGCATTTGCACTCGCAATTTCCCTCGCAATACCGCAGCAGCCGCTGATTCAGATGGCTGGTGGAGCAGGTGCACGCCCAATGTCCGCGGGTGCATCCGTTGAGAGCGATGCGGCGGCCCCGGGCATGAAAATGATGATGCCCGGCTGGATTCAATACGAGTACGACTCCTCAGCTCTGACCGATGAGACCGGCAATGGCCAGGTTTATCAGCTGGTTCTAGAGGGCGACTACGAAACCTTCTTGAAGTCCCTTGCAGGCCACTTCGGGGTTGAGGGCACCATCCGAGAGGAAGAGTGGTCCACCAAGGAATACCCCACCTACGCCATCGGAGTGCCGGAGAGGCAAGTGAGCATCACCTGGAATGGAACCGGTTCCTTCTACTACAGCTCCTATGACCCAAACTCCTACCGCTGCGAAAAGCGCACGGTGACGGATGAAAACGGTGGCACCTATGAGACTTGCGATCCAATCGCGACTCCAGAGTTGATTCCAAGCGAAGCTGAAATCCGTAAAGAGGCTGCCGGCCTGTTCAGCAAGTTCGGGCTCGAGATTGCAACCGCAAACATTCGCGTCGATAGAAGTGAGTGGGGGGCAAGCGCGGTTGGAGCACTCCAGCTGAATGGGCAGGACACTGCACTTGAGTGGTGGCTCAACTACGACGGCGCAGGCAAGCTCTCGAACGTTTATGGGCACCTTGCAAAGCCTGTAGCACGAGGAGATTTCAAGACTGTCTCGGCCAAAGATGCTGCCGCTCGCATCAAGGATGGCCGCTGGTACGGTCAAGCACCCAGCTCGGTATGGAATCAGTTGGCGGCCTCATCTGGCGCACGCACAGGTGTCGCCTTGCCTGCCGTGGAGCCAATGCCCGTCGATCCAGCCACGGACACTAAAGAGGGCGATGTCACAACTGAGGAGAACGTGAAGCCCAAGGTCGAGATTGTGACCCTGAAGCTCACCTCGTCAGAGCCTCAGCTGCTCATGATCTATGACAAGTCGGGCGGGGCTTGGCTCGTGCCCGGTTACCTGCTCAAGAACGACCAGGGTTGGTTCGATTCCATCATCTCGCTTGAGGATGGAGTTATTGAGCTTCCTGAGCCAATGGAAGTCGGCATCATGCCGATCGAGGAGAACCCCAACACCAAGCAGGGCTAAAAACCCTTGGGGGTTGTAACTCTCACGCTTTGACCGTCGACCTCAGCAATGAGGTTGACGGTCTTTGCAATTGCGGGAAGTTGGTCTACCGACTCCAGGCCTTCTTCTAGTGCAGCCCTGGTCAAGACACCCTTTGCCTTCTTGTTGAAGTGATTCATCGCCTTACCGGAGGAGTCAAAAACCTCCACGAAGTAGCTTTCGTTAGCCTCAGGAATCGGGTTCAGATCCACGTAAGCGTTCGAGCGCATGTCCAGAATTGGGCCAACCATTCGAGGCCAAACAGCCCCGTGCGCTTCGGTCCAAACCTTCCTCAGATTCACTCCAGGCAAAGAGGAGCTGGCCGAAAACCTGTAGTAGGGAATCTGTTCGGAGGCAGGCAGTAATCCAAAGAGGGAAGACTGAATGAATAGCTTTTCTGTAACCCCCTTCTTGGCCGACTCAGACAAGTTTGGGTAATCCAGGGCTTCGAACAAGACTCCGTTGTAGCGCAGCACCGCGGGCATTGTCGGAGCAGTTCTCAGTTCAAGATTTGCGGCAATCTCCTTGGCAGCTTGCTTACCCAGGCCAAGCGCCTTGGTCGCCAGGGCTGGATCAGCACACAGGCTTTGCAAGGAGTCGATTAGCTGGTCTCTGGCTGGGTCTAGTGCTGCCCAAATGATTGCGAGCTTGTCGATAGAAATGCCAACGCCGCCGGAGCGTTTAGTCTCCGACGGCGGCAGCAGAATAAGCAATTTAGCTAATCAGACTTGCATCTCTAACCACGAGGGTGAGGTTGTCGTTCTCCAATGAGAGAAAGCCTCCCTCTGTGGTCTCGGCGGTGACAGATGCGCCCTCACCGGTCTTGATGCGAATCTGACCTGGAACCAAGATTGCGAGCATCGGCTCGTGGCCTGATAGCAAACCAATCTCACCAACGGTGGTCTTGGCAATTACCTGAACGGCAGTGCCAGTCCAGATCTGGCGGTCAGCTGCCACCAAATCCACGTTGAGTTCGCGAGAAGCCATTAGGCCAGATCCTTCTGGATGCGGTCGTATGCCTTCATAACGTCGTCGATTCCACCGCAGTTGAAGAATGCCTGCTCTGGGATGTGGTCAAGGTCACCGCGGGCAATCATCGAGAAGCCCTCGATGGTGTCCTTCAGCGGAACAGTTGAACCTGCAACACCGGTGAACTTGGTCGCCATGTAGGTGTTCTGGCTCAAGAACTGCTGGATGCGGCGAGCGCGGGATACGGTGATCTTGTCCTCTTCGGAAAGCTCCTCAACACCCAAGATCGCGATGATCTCCTGGAGTTCCTTGTTCTTCTGCAAGATCGCCTTCACACG
>CAZQHT010000010.1:0-21668 GCA_964593635.1 uncultured Aquiluna sp. | reverse complement strand
CGCAGGCCTGCGGAACCCCCAAAACTTTGGAGTCTCATTGCATCTGCACGAATGGAAATCCCTCCCGCTAACCTCTCGCGCCAGCGAGTTGATGGACGCGCTTTCCAAGCGCGTAGTGATTGCCGATGGCGCAATGGGAACCATGCTCCAGGACCGCAAGGCAACCCTTGAAGACTTTGAAGGTCACGAGGGTTGCAATGAGGTGCTCAACCGAACCAGACCCGACATCGTGATTGATGTTCACAATGCCTACTTCGAAGCGGGCGTGGACTGCGTTGAAACAAACACCTTCGGAGCCAACTGGTCAAACCTCTCGGACTACGGCATCGAAGACCAAATTCATGAGCTAGCAAAACTAGGCGCTGAGCTCGGACGCAAATCCGCAGACGGTTTCACCGCCAAAGACGGCAAGGCTCGTTGGGTATTGGGCTCTATGGGCCCTGGAACCAAGCTGCCGACTCTTGGCCACACCTCCTATCGCAACCTGGTCGACACCTTCAAGCTCCAGGCCATTGGCCTGATTGAAGGTGGAGCAGATGCCTTCATGGTGGAAACCTCCCAGGATCTTCTGCAGACCAAGGCAGCCGTGAATGCTTGTCGCGCTGCGGTTGTTGAGACCGGGATTCGCCTTCCGCTATTTGTTGAGGTCACGGTTGAGACCACCGGAACCATGCTTTTGGGAACTGAGATTGGTGCAGCCCTGACTACTCTCGAGCCGCTGGGTGTGGACATGATCGGTTTGAACTGCGCCACCGGTCCGGCTGAAATGAGCGAGCACCTAAGGCAGCTTTCTAAGCACTCGAGAATTCCAGTGATGGTTATGCCGAATGCAGGCCTACCGATTCTCTCCGGCGATGGTGCCTACTACCCGCTTGGGCCTGAGGAGCTTGCTACCGCTCACGAGCAGTTCGTGAAGGAGTTTGGGCTATCGCTTATTGGTGGCTGCTGTGGCACTACTCCTGCTCACCTAAAGGCGGTGGTGAATCGTCTCTCCGGTACACCGTTACCACTTCGAAAGATTGAGATCGAGCCCTCTGTTGCATCTCTTTATCAGCAGGTGCCAATCGACCAGGACAACAGCTACCTCGCAATTGGCGAGCGCACCAACGCAAATGGTTCGAGAGCCTTCCGCGATGCAATGCTCGAGGAGCGCTGGGACGACTGCGTTGAGATTGCCAAGCAGCAGGTTCGAGCCGGAGCAAACGTTTTGGATGTTTGCATCGACTACGTGGGCCGCGATGGCGTCAAAGACATCACGGAAATCGTTTCTCGTTTTGCCTCTGCATCTACTCTCCCGCTAGTAATCGACTCCACCGAGCCAGAGGTCATGCAGGCAGGTTTGGAGCTAATCGGTGGCCGACCAATCATCAACTCGGTGAACTTCGAGGATGGCTACGAAGAGAGGTCTCGCTTCAAGCGCACCATGCCTCTGGTCAAAGAGCACGGTGCCGCGGTAATCGCACTGACCATTGATGAGCAGGGCCAAGCCAGGACTAAAGATGACAAGGTTCGCATCGCTTCAAGACTGATTGACACTCTGATGACCGATTGGGATTTGCGGGTTGAGGACATCATTGTTGACTGCCTCACCTTCCCGATTGCAACCGGTCAAGAGGAAACCAGAAGGGACGCAATCGAAACCATCGATGCGATTCGCGAGATCAACCGCCTCTACCCAGGTGTCCACACCACCCTGGGCGTATCGAATGTTTCCTTTGGTCTAAATCCAGTTTCCCGCTCGGTTCTCAATTCGGTTTTCCTAAATGAAGCGACCGCAGCTGGCCTTGACACCGCCATCATCGATGCCGCGAAGATTGTGCCGCTGGCCTCGGTTCCGGAGGAGCAGCGCAATGTTGCGCTCGATCTGATTTATGACCGCCGCGAGTATGACGCTGAGGGAAACCTCACCTACGACCCACTTCAGCGCATGCTTGAACTCTTTGCCGGAGTCAACAGCTCGGCCCTCAAGGATGCCCGTGCCGACGCGCTCGCTGCCATGACCGTCACCGAGCGGTTGCAACAGCGCATCATCGACGGCGAGGGCAAGGGCCTGGAGCAAGACCTTGAACTAGCCAGGACCGATGGAGTCAAGCCGCTGGACATCATCAACGATCACCTCCTTGAAGGTATGAAGATTGTTGGTGAACGCTTTGGCAAGGGCGAGATGCAGTTGCCATTCGTGCTGCAATCCGCCGAGGTGATGAAGGCTGCAGTTGCTCTACTCGAGCCGTTCATGGAAAAGACGGATGAGGGCGGCAAGGGAACCATTTTGCTTGCAACCGTTCGCGGCGATGTCCACGACATCGGTAAGAACCTGGTGGATATCATCCTCACCAACAATGGCTACAACGTCGTAAACATCGGCATCAAACAGCCCATCAACGAGATCATCGCAGCCGCAGAAGAGTGCAACGCTGATGTCATCGGCCTCAGCGGCCTGCTGGTTAAGTCGACCCTGGTCATGAAAGAGAACCTGCAGGAGCTGACCGCAAGAGGTCTGGCCAAGAAGTGGCCGGTAATCCTCGGTGGTGCAGCGCTTACCCGAAGCTTTGTGGAGGATGACCTCGCGGGGCAATTCGACGGTGTGGTTCGCTACGCGAAGGACGCCTTCGAGGGACTAGCGCTGATGGAGCCATTGGTTCAGATTGCCAGGGGTGCAGACCCAGACTCGGTAGGGCTTCCAGCTCTCAAAAAGCGCATCCACAAGCAGACCCAGCTCACACTCACCGAACCAGAAAACCTTCCAGCTCGCAGTGATGTTGCCCTAGATAACAAGGTGCCAACACCTCCCTTCTGGGGAACCAGGCTTGTTAAAGGCATTCCGCTCGCTGACTACGCAGCCTTCTTGGATGAGCGAGCAACCTTCATGGGCCAGTGGGGACTGAAGCCATCAAGAGCTGAAGATGGCGCAAGCTACGAAGAGCTAGTCCAAACCGAGGGCCGCCCAAGACTTCGCTACTGGTTGGATCGAATTCTCGCTGAGGGAATGCTCGATGCATCGGTTGCCTACGGCTACTTCCCGGTCTATGCAGATGGCGACGATGTTGTCGTGCTAAACCACGGCGATGACCCAAACGGAGTTTTGGGTCACCCCGGACTACTCGCCCCAGATGGCGGTAACGGTGAAATCGGAACCGAGCGACTGAGGTTCAACTTCCCGCGCCAGCGCCGAGACCGTCACCTATGTTTGGCAGATTTTGTGAAGGGTAAAGAGACCGGGCTAATTGATGTCATGCCGGTGCAGCTGGTTACCGCAGGAGCAAAGGTTGATAGCCACACCGCAAAGCTCTTCAAGGAGAATGCCTACCGCGAATACATGGAGCTAAATGGCCTTGCCATGCAGCTCACTGAAGCGCTCGCCGAATACTGGCACTCAAGAATCAGGGCCGAGCTTGGCTTTGAGTCTGAAGAACCAGACGAAGTCGCTGGTTACTTTGATCTGAAGTATCGAGGGGCAAGATTCTCACTCGGTTACCCTGCCTGCCCCGAGATGGAAGATCGCAAGAAGGTAGTGGAGCTACTAAAGCCAGAGCGCTTAGGAATTGTTTTGTCCGAGGAGCTTCAGCTTCACCCGGAGCAGTCCACGGACGCCTTTGTTTTCCACCACCCGGAGGCTAAGTACTTCTCGGTTTAGAGCTTTGCCCTAGCCAAAACCGCAAGCACGGGCTTACCCAAGAGCAGGATCCCTGCAAACAGCGTCACAGCTCGGACGGTATCCCAAGTAAGGGTTGAGGTGGTGAGGGTATAGAGCGCGAAGCTGGCTAAATTCTCACCGATTGGCGCACCAGCCGAATATGAAATTGAGCTATCAGCGCCCACGGCAAAAGGCCAGAACCAAAGATTCATGACTAGGCCAAACAGATACGAGCTCACTGCCGCATAGCCCGCCAAAAGCACAATTCTTAGGCGGCCCGCCAAACCAATCTTGCCAAGCAACCCGGCCCCGAGTCCGACCCAGCCAACGGCAAATAGCTGGAAGGCAGTCCAGGGTCCGAACCCTCCGAAGAAGACCGAGCTCAGCGAGATCGTCAGAGCTCCTAGCAAAAACCCAAACTTGGGGCCAAAAGCAAAGCCACCAAAAATCACAAAAAGAAATACCAATTCAAAACCAGCAACTCCAGCGGTTGCGATTCTGGTTGCGCTCGCAAGTGCAGCTAGTCCCCCCAGAATCGCCAGCTGCTTCGGTCCCAGAAATCCTCGGTCAAGACTCCAGAGAATCACGCTGGCTAGCGCAATGACTGCGACTACAGCCACCGCACCCGAACCAAACTCCGATCCAAAGCTGGTGGCAGGAAAGCTAAACGGCCAAGCAAAGCCCACTAGGGCAATAAGTGAGCCAAGGAAGAGGACCAGGGTTTGAGTTCTAGAAAGAGTCACTGCTTTACCGCCGAAAGTTCAACTCGAGTGTCCGCAATCAAAGCAAAGGTCTCATCGTGGGTAGCAAACACAATCGCACAGCCAGTTTCTGCAACGCAGGCCAAAACTTCTGCTGCACGTTCTCTGGCTAGTGGGTCAAGGCCCTTGACTGGCTCGTCAACCAAAAGCAGTTGCGGCTTGAATGAGAGTTGCATCGATAGCGCTAGGGCTAGTTTGGTTCCGGCCGAAAGGTCCCTGGGGTGAGTGTTGAGTAACTGCTGATCCACTGGCACCAGAGACTCGAAGGTTAGCTGGGTGAGGCCCTTAGCTACCTTTGCCACTTTGTCTGCACGAGCAAGTTCTTCGGCCACGCTTTGGCAGACAAAGAAGTCTTCCACCCGCTCTGGAACCATTCGAGCGGTTGGAAAATCTGCTGCCAGCTGGGTCAGGAGTGAGGTCTTGCCGATGCCGTTTGGGCCCAGCAGCGCGATTCGTTCGCTCTGGTGAATCTGCAGCCGAGGAGGAAGTGCAAGATCTCTGATCTTTGGAACGCTGTAATCGAGCAGCAGCTCCCTGCCCACCACCGCAAGCTTTCGCGGAGCGACCAAGCTCGATGGCGCATACCTACCTGGTATCAGTGGGTCACCCAGCTGAAACCACTTAGCATTTGGTTGGTCGATGCTCTCGAGCTGGTGCTCAGCAATTACGACAATCACACCGGCTTGGGCTTGGGTCTGAATCAGAGCATTTAGCTCTGCCCGGGATTGAGAATCTAATGCGGCAAATGGTTCGTCGAGCACCAAAAGCTTGGGCTGGTGAGCGAGAGCATTCGAGATTGATAACTTGACCGCCTGACCCTCCGAGAGCTGGCTCAGGCCCTGAGCGCCAAAGGTAGCCCAGGGCAAGGAAGGTGCAGTGAGCTCTTGCGCAACCGAGTCAGAGACAAACCAAGTTCTTGGCTGCTGTGGGACATAACCAATCAGGCCTGAAACCTCAGCCGGGCTCTTTGCAGGGTCGTAACCGAAGACGCTCGCTGAACCACTCGAGTTGCGACCAGTTCTAAGTTGGTCAATCCCGATCAGGGTCTCGAGCAGGGTGGTCTTTCCGGATCCGGTAGCGCCAGAAATCACGACTACATCGCCAGGTAGCAGCTCCAGCTCAACGCCTTTGGCACGGAGCCAAACATTGTTCGAGAGTGGCGCTGAATCGCGCGGCGCCATTGCGAATCGAATACCGACGGCAACCGCCTTTTCAATTGCGGTTTCTAGAAGGGGAACCAGGATCTGACTCCTGCGCTCCGAACGCATTTTGTTTGCGGCCACAATCCTTTTTGCTGCATCAATTAGCGAAGGCAGTGTGGCCAACCCAATTGCCAGAGCTCCAGCCAAACCTGACCTGGACCTCGCTCCAAAACCAATTACTTTGCTCGGTGTAATCCACAGCGAGAGCAGGCCGAAAGCCAGGATTGCGGCGGAAAAGGGCAGCGCTGCTTGCAACGCTCTTTGAATACCGAGATCCCCAATTGAGCCAAAAAGAACGACGTGAGAAAAGACTCCACTGAGCCTGATACCCGGAAGTGGGACGAGTGTTGAGCCGGCAGATGCACCGGTGAAAATCACTGCGTAGAGCAGGCGAAACAGCAAAAAACCCAGAGCCAATCCAAGCGCAAGGCGCAGCTTGGAGAGGGCGGGCGACATTTGATTAGTTAGGTGTAGGGGTCTTGCCACCGGTGGCAAAGGCCAAACCGATTGACTGTCCAGGCTCGACCATCAGGCTGCCGACACCCTCCTTGGCATATTCCCACTCAGCTTCGGGGTTTGCCTTGACCCAAAGGCCCCAGTAGGCGAATGCAGGAGGCATGTTGACACAGGTCTCTGTGTGAGGCTCTTGGCCAGGGACTACGACTGGCTCATCGGCCGCTGGCAAACCATTGACGCGGCAAACAATCTGGTCTCCGTAGGTGGCAGTTCCCTCGGTCTTGACGCCTGCTTCACTGAGGAGCTCCTTGGCATTTACAGCTTCGGTGGTTTCAACGCAGAGCGCTTTGCGCTTGGCAAGTTTTCCGTAGTTCACAACCACCTCAACGCCAGCGCATTCACCGGTCACGATGTAGGCGGCTTCTCCGGTGTAGGGCTCCAAAGGAGCACAGCCGGCCAAAGTGAATAGTGCTACTGAAAGCAGGGCAACACGACGCATGAGGATCCTTCGTTGGTTTCCTAAATCTTACCTCGAGCCGAACCACTGGATTCTGCGCATTTCAAGGAATTACGAGGTGTTTCACGGGTTACATAAGTAATGAATATCTCAGGCATGCGGTTCTTGGTTGTTGGCGGTTCGGGCGTATTGGGTGGTGAGCTCACTAAGCAGCTCAGAGCCCTGGGAGCTGAGGTATTGGCCACAGCAACATCAAACGATTCAGCCGGCAAGATTCCTGCTGTTGCAGAGGTGCGTCTGCTTCTGAACTACGAAGACCCGCAGAGCATTGAAACCCTCACCGACTACCTATCTGGCTCCACCACGCTCGATGGCGTTATCAACGCCAGTGGAGTTGTTGCCTTTGGCCCAGCTAGCGAGATGACCCCAGCGGTTCTGAGCAAGCTTTTCGCAATTAACACCACGGGTCCGATTCAGCTTCTGACCGCCCTGCACCCCATGCTGGTTGCGTCGAAGCAGTCCGGCAAGGAGCCTGTGGTTGTTAACATCACCGGCGTTGTGGCCGAGCAGCCTCTTCCAAACCTTGCAACCTATTCAGCAACCAAGACCGCCATCGGCGGATTCTTGGAGGCGGTTGCAAGAGAGTGGCGCCGTGATGGGATTCGGGTTGTGAATGTCTTCCCCGGCCACACCGAAACAGGTCTAGCGGATCGCGCCATCGCAGGCACAGCTCCGCAGTTCCCACAGGGAATGACTGCCGAGCATGTGGCGAGTCGAATCATCAAGGCTTTGGTCGAAGATGAGAAGTCTGTGGCTAGCTCAGACTTCTAACCTCGTAGCGGTAACGTCTGGTTTCACCGGGAGCGAGCAAATGCTTTTCGATCTCTGTTTGAAAGGCGTTTGTCGGACCACTCATCGGCTCAATTGCTAACGCTGGAGTTCCGTCCACAAACGGAGAAGTTGGCGGGGTGTAGAGCATGAGGTGCGGCATGTTCTCTTGCGTAATCTCAACCGAAAACTCCTCGGTTTCAAACTGCACGCTCCAGTCACCGCTGTAGCCGGTGTCCAGCTTCACATCACCTGGAAACACGAAGTCCAAAGGCGCTGTGTCTTCGACCTCGGTTGGGATAAGCCTCCAGTCGGTAATGGCGTGCTTATTCACGTTTGAGCGCATCCGGCTTTTGCCCTTGAGTCGGTAGTAGGGGTGAAACCCCAGCGCGAACGGAGCTGTCTTGCTGCCCAAGTTCTCCGCCTTAGCCTCAAATACAAATGTGTCGCCAATGCTGTAGCGGATTTCTAGATCCACCTCAAACGGGTACTCCGCGCTTCCGAATCGGTGGCCAAAGGTAATCTCGGACTCTAGGTGCTCTCGGACCTCGATCGGCTCAAAGCTGATGAGCCCGTGCAGAGCATTAGCTTGCGGGTCAAGGTCTGAAAACTCGTAGCGCTGACCTTCGAGTTCGAACCAGCCGTCCTGCAAACGGTTGGGCCAGGGGGCAAGGACCGAGCCGAAATAGATTTGCGAAGGATTGTGCGCAATCTCGGGTGAGATCAAATTTCGGCCCAAAAGCGACAAATTCGTGCAAGAAGCGCCAAGAGCGGAAAATCCTGCAATACTTAACCCGCTCTCGGTCACCCGGGAAATATTCAGTTGCTCCAGTGGGAGATTAGTAGGCACCCACTTACTTTAGTGACCAGGAGTGCGAAGGAAGCTCAGTGACAAAGCCAAGGATCGAAGCCAAGTTGTTTGATGGCCGCGACCTCTTTTACTTTGACGACCAGCACTCAAAACTTGCCGAAGCAAGAAAGACCGACCAGAGGGCAAAGGCCGATCGTCCCCAAACCGCAGATCTTCGCTTCGATGCGTTGACCGGTGAATGGATTACCGTCGCTTCTCACCGCCAGCAGCGAGTTGTTTTGCCACCCGCTCACTCCTGCCCGCTCTGCCCCACTACCGAGGAGAATCTCTCCGAGCTGCCAGACAACTTTGATGTTGCGGTCTTTGAAAACAAGGGGCCAGCCTTTGGGCCAGCCACCGGTGTAATCGAGCAGCCAACTAGACCCTTTGGATTTGCCACTCAGTCATTCGGCAGATGCGAAGTGGTGGTGTTCTCCCCCGAGCACGAGGGATCGCTGGCAAACATGCCGGTTGAGCGCATCAGGACTGTGGTTGGGGCTTGGATGAACCGAACCAAGGACTTAATGGCTACTGAGGGAGTTGTTCAGGTCTTTCCTTTTGAAAACCGGGGTGAGGAAATCGGTGTGACACTGCATCATCCGCACGGTCAGATCTACTCTTACCCATTTGTTGCTCCAAGGACTCAGCGACTGGTTGAGCAGGTAGCTGCCCATGGAGCAACTTTCTTCGAAGATTTGCTGCAGTTTGAAATCAGTGGCGAGCGTGTGGTGCTGGAATCCGAGCACTTCTTGGCATACGTGCCATTTGCAGCTCGCTGGCCCGTGGAGATTCACGCTCTGCCAAAAAGACACATTCAGGACCTCTCCGAGCTGTCCGATGCCGAAGCGGATGACTTAGCCGCCTTCTATAAAAAACTCTTGCAGGGGCTAGACCGCCTATACCCGACTCCAACCCCCTACATTTCCGCTTGGCACCAAGCGCCAAAGATTGAGAACCGAAACTGGCTAAGGCTGATGTTGCAAATCACTTCTCCAAGACGCGGAGCGGACAAGCTCAAGTTCTTGGCTGGTTCCGAGTCAGCCATGGGCGCCTTTGTTGGTGACATCGCTCCGGAGGAGACCGCTGCAAGACTCCGCGAGGTAATCAAGTGATTGACCAGAACATCCAGCTCTTCACTGAAACTTTTGGTTACGCCCCAGCTGGTGTCTGGTCTGCGCCCGGCCGAGCCAACCTGATTGGTGAGCACACCGATTACAACGAAGGTTTTGTGCTGCCATTTGGAATTGACCGCCGCACCTACGCATCGGTGGCGCTTCGTTCAGACCGAATCTGTCGAGTGGCATCTGACATCGATGGCAAGACATATCAGTTTGAACTTGGCCAAAAGCCAGCGGATCTGGACTGGGCCCTATACCCACTCGGTGTTGCGTGGGCAATGTCAGAGTATGCCGACAGCGGTTTCGACTGCTTTTTCACTTCGGACGTTCCAGTAGGTGCAGGGCTATCCTCCTCAGCAGCAATCGAATGTGCGATTGCAATCGCACTCAATGAACTTTGGAGTGCCGGCCGCACCAAACAGGAACTTGCACTGCTTTGCCAGAAGGCCGAGAACCAGGTTGTGGGTGCGCCAACAGGAATCATGGACCAAACCGCATCCATGCTGGCTCAGCCAGATTCCGCCGTTCTGCTTGACTGCCAATCACTTGAAGCAAAGAGTGTCCCGCTTGGCCTGAGTGAAAAGGGACTGCTGGTTGCAGTCATCGACACCAGAGTTGCGCACCGTCACTCAGACGGCGGTTACCGAGTTCGTCGCGAGTCTTGCGAGCGCGGTGCAGAGTTGATGGGCGTATCGAGCCTTCGTGGTCTGAGCCCGGAGGATATCGCAAGGGCTGAGACAGTTTTGGAGGATGTGGACTTTAGAAGAGTTCGCCACATCATCACCGAGAACGATCGAGTGATTGCAACTGTCAACGCTCTTGCCGATGGAAACCTGTCTGCGTTTGGCGATTTGCTTTTGGCATCCCACGCTTCCATGCGCGACGATTTTGAAATTTCAGTTGAGGAGCTTGACCTAGCGGTAGAGGTTGCGATGCAAACTGGAGCAGTGGGTTCGCGCATGACCGGAGGTGGTTTCGGCGGTGCCGCGATCGCCGTGATTAGTCATGAACTGCTCGAGACGCTTGCTGAAAACTGCAGGGAAGCCTTCAAGGCCAAGGGCTACCTTGAGCCGCGAGTATTTGCCGTCGAGCCGTCTCAAGGTGCTCGCCGCGATCGCTAGAAAGTAGCGACCACCGAAACGCCAGCATCTACCATCTCGTCGATTGCAGCCTCTGTGGTTTTGGCATCAACCCCAGCAGTGAGCGAAGTAATTACTCGAGTGCTGATCCCCAATTGCTTTGCATCTAGCGCAGATGCCCTCACGCAGTGGTCGGTAGCGATTCCAACCACATCGACATCGGTGACGCCTAGACGCTCAAGCAACGCCTCTGCAGATTCACCTTCATCGGTAACGCCTTCAAAGAAGGAGTAACCGTGAGAGCCCTGGCCCTTCTTGATGTGAAAGTCGATCAGTGAGCTATCGAGGCTGGGGTGATAATTGGCACCCGGCTCACCCGCGATGCAATGCAGTGGCCATAGTGGAAAGTGCCCACCGTTTGAATCGTTAGGAGTGTGCCAATCCCGAGACGCAATCACAAAGTCGTAAGAGGCGCTGTTGGTCTTTATGTGCTGGGTGATTGCAGCGGCAACGGCTGCTCCCCCGCTGCAGGCAAGCGCTCCGCCTTCGCAGAAGTCAACCTGGACATCGATCACCAAAAGCGAGCGCATTTTCACCTACCTGTTGGCTAAGGCTAGGCCACAAGCCTGAAAGCCAGCCACCAGCCGGTCCAGCGCATCTCGGTTTGTTTCTGAAACGCTGTCACCTAGGTTGTAGGCGGTAAAGATTAGGGTCGACTCATCCTCGGCCTTGAGGAACCCCGAAAGGGTGTAACCGGTTCGAATCCAACCAGTTTTAGCCTCCACCAAGCCAACTAGATCCCCAAAGCGACCAGAGAGCGATCCTGGAGAACCAGCAACCGGTAGGCCTTTGCGGATCTCTCCCAAGTTTGCTTGATTCTTGGAAACCAAAGTCAGTAGGTCATTGAAAAGCTTTGGTGATACCTGGTTGTAGCGGGAGAGGCCGGAGCCATCCTCAATCTTTACCCCGGTGAGATCTAGTTGAGCTGTGGCCAGGGCGCTTCTGAAGGCGTTTGTGAAGGTAGCAGGACTGCCATCAAAGCCCTGGTCCAGAGATACCAGTCTTGCTAGCGCCTCAGCCAGAGCGTTATCGCTCACCTGAAGCATGTAGTTGATCCAGTCTGAGATTGGCCTCGAACTAATTTGTGCAATCTCAACAGCATTTGCCGGAGCTTCCCCCTTCGCAACAACCGCGCTAGCGGCAGTTGCGCCTAGGGCTCGCTTGAACCAATCACCGGCTCGCTTTACAGGGTCGGTGCTGCGCTTCGAGGAAAGCGCAGCCGGGTTGTCACGGTCTCCGTCGACCTGAAGTGCGGATACGTATGACATGTAGCCTTCGGTCAATCCGCGCTTGTCCCAAGCTGTTGGATATTCACCGCTTGGGCCGCCATAAAGAGTCGAATCTGTGACGATCTTGGAGATCGGCTGCCCTGCAAGCTTGCGGAGTGCAGATGCTGCCAACACCTCAAGCTTGGGGGCGTTTTTGTAAACAGACTGCTTCTGACCGGTCAATCGAGTGAGGGTGACGTCCCCGCCGCCGACAAAGTACAAGACGCTCTTGTCAGCCTGGTCCTGGTAGACCCTAGTGATTGCCGTGTAGTTCGGACCTAGCGCCTGCAGCGCCGCGGCTGCGGTAAGAAGTTTTTGCACCGAAGCTGCTCTAGCTGAGACGTTGCCGGAGCGCTCAAAAAGCACGTTGCCAGTCGCGGCATCCCGAACCTCAGCCTGCAACTGCAGAATCGCAGGATCATCTTCTAAAGCCTGCACAGAGCATGGTTCCAAAGCCGGCAGAGACTCAGTTGCGGGCGAAGATGTGGCCACCTCGACCACCTCAGACAGTGTGCTCTCAGGGGCCACACTAGCCACATTGTCATTTGGACTGAGTGGACCAAAAAGCAGCAGTGCCAGCGCAAGGCTGCCCACGACCAGTCCGCTGGCAATTCCAATCAGTGCTTGCTTCAAAACTCTCCGCCTAAACTTTTACCCATGAAGTTTATTCGCCTGATTCTGACAATTCTTTTTGTTTCCCTGGCCGTGCCAGCCCAAGCCCACGACGCACTGATTGACCAGAGTCCAAAGGCAGGAGAGACGGTTCAGGCTGGAGTTGTAGAAATCAAGCTTGAGTTCAACAATGAACTTCTCAACCTTGGAGAGACCTCCGCCGAAATCCTGATTCAGAACTCCGCGGGTGAGCCACAAAACCCTGGGTGTGCACTGGTCGACAAAAGGCGAGCCTCGGTGAAATTGGACCTTACAACCGCAGGTGATTATTCAGTGGCGTGGAGAGTGGTGTCATCGGATGGCCATCCGATTTCTGGAGAGTTTGACTTCAAGCTGGAGAATTCGACCGGGTATGAGGCCGATCCGAGCTTTAGCTTTATTGAGTGCCCAGAGCCCGTCCTGATTAGCGCTCCGGCAGAAGATGCCACTGGCTACTGGTTACTCTGGGGATCTCTCGGACTGTTGGCCATCGGCCTCTTCGTATTTCTGAGGCCTAAGAAAAAATAGTCTCGAGAGAGTTCCAATCGAGGCAAGCAATAGGGCAACTGCCGAGGTTTCAAGCAAAAGATCCAGCCTGAGTCCAGCTGGGGCGGCGAAGCCAGAGTATGCAATGTCCATGGCCTGCGAATACATAAAGCCAGCCACTAGAGCGACCAGCAAAGTTTTTGGTAGTGCCTTATTGCCGATGGCTAGCTTGTGAGCACTCCAGGTGACCACAGCGCCGAGCAGCATTAGAAGCAAGGCGCTGACAACAGAAAGCTCAATCGAGGGTTGGTAGAAGTAGCTAGCTGCGGAGAGCCCTGCTGCGACTACGAGCCAATAAAGAACTAACTTCATTCGTTGTCGAGCTGGCAGAACTCATCTAGCGGACCCTTGGGCCCAGCGAGAACAATCTGATCGCCAGTCTGAAGCACTGTCTCTGGGAAAGCTGGAGTGTATTTTCCATCGCCCTTAGAAGTTGCAACCACTGTAATTCCGAATGTTGAGCGAATCTTCGCCTCAGCCAGAGACTTGCCATCAAAGATGTGTGGAACGTAGGTCTTCACCATGACGAAGTCTTCATCGATTGGCACGTACTCGAGTGATTCTCCAGAAACCATGTGAGCAACTCGAACTCCCATGTCGTATTCAGGGAAAACTACGTGCTGAGCACCCAGCTGACGCAGAATACGGCCGTGAGGCTCAGAGTTAGCTTTGGCCCAGACGTTCTTTACGCCAAGCTGCAAAAGTAGCGAGGTGGTCAAGATGCTGGCTTCGATGTCTGCACCGATGGCAACAACGGCCGAATCAAACTCTGCGATACCCAGCTCGCGAAGCACCGCTTCGTCGGTGGTGTCTGCCTTTACCGAGTGAGTCAGCTCCTGAGCCATGCTCTGAACCAACTTCTCATCGGTGTCAACACCAAGGACCTCGTGACCGTTTTTCATCAGCTCTCGGGCTAGAGAGGATCCGAAGCGCCCCATGCCGATTACAACAACGCTCTGGTGGAGGTGTCTCTTCTTTGTCTTGTTAGCCAAGTAGCGGCCTTTCCTTTGGTAATTCATAGTGGCGCTTTGTGATTCGGAGTGCAAGTGCGGAGGCGATAACCACCGGACCAAGCCTTCCCACAAACATAAGTATTGAGAGCCAAACCTTTGCAAAGTCTGGCAGGTCCGCGGTGATTCCAGTGCTGAGTCCAACCGTTGCGGCAGCCGAGGTTACCTCGAAGAGGATTTGGTCCAGGCTGAAGTCGGTGAGGGCTGTTAGCAAAAGGCTTGAAAACAGAATTGTCATGCTGCTTAGTGCCACCAGGGTCAGAGCCTGGCGCTGAATGGACCTTGGAAGCCTGCGGTTTCCAACATTCACGGCCGTCTCACCGCGAATTTCGGTGTAGATGATGAAGAACAGCACCGCAATTGTGGTCACCTTGATGCCACCGGCGGTCGAGGCCGAGCCACCACCGATGAACATCAGAAAGCTGGTTCCTAGCCAGGTGGCGGGATCCATCTGTGAGATGTCGACAGTGTTGAGGCCTCCCGAGCGAGGCATCACCGATGCGAAGAAGGTGTTGACAAGCTTGTCAAACAGATTCATGGAGCCAAGCGTTGCTTTGTTACTCCACTCCATCGCCCCAATGAAGAGCCCTCCGATAGCCAACAGCACTGCTGAGGCCCAGAGCGTAACGCGGCTGTGAAGCGAGAATCTTCTGCGCTTCCCATTGGCCTGAAGATTCAACTTCCAGATCTTTTCGTGAAGCTCAATCAGAACCGGGAAGCCAAGACCACCAACAATCACAGCAATCGCAATCGGAGCGATCACAAATGGATCCGTTGCAAAGCCCATCAAGCTGTCGGAGTAGAGCGAGAAGCCTCCGTTATTGAAAGCGCTGATGGCGTGGAACAGTCCGTGCCACAAAGCCTCGCCCCACTCATAGTTGTATTCAAACCTGAAGCGCCCGGTGAGGTAGGCCGCAAGCAAAAACTCGAAACCGAAGTAAACCAAAATGATGCGCTGCAATAGTTTTGGAACGTTATCTGCGCCAAGAATCTTGGCCTCTGCAAAGGTGTTGAGGCGCTCCGAAAGTGAGATTCGACCGGAGATTAGCAAGCCGAGCACTGTGGCGAAGGACACAATTCCTAGACCACCGGCCTGAATCATTGTCATGATCGCAACCTGGCCAAAGCCAGACCAGTAGGTTCCGGTGTCCACGACTGTTAGCCCCGTAAGGCACACTGCCGATACCGCGGTAAACAAGGCTGTGACAAAGTCGGTCATCTCGCCCGAAGCGCTTGAGATGGGGAGCATGAGAATGAATGTGCTCAACGCTACTGTCGCCCCGAAGGCGAGTACCACGATTTGAGTGGGGTGCAATCCGCGCTTGCGGCTTACTTGGTTCACCGCCAAAGCCTACGCCGATTCCTTCCAGAACCCAAGTAGGCAATTGATAGGGTCTAATCATGGTGCGGGGGCAGATAACTTGGTTTGCAGCACTGAGCCTGCTGCTCAGTGGCTGCACTTTGACTCCGGTTGCTCAAACTACTGAACCCGAGCCAACAGCAACACCGCAGGTGACCATCTCTGCCGAACCGATCACCCCGGTTGAAACAGCCTCCCCGACTCAAAGTGCAACCGTTTCCCAAACAACCGAGCCGGTTCAAAATGCAGAGCCTCAGAGCAAATTTGAGTACCTACTCTCCTCACTCAAGATTGAGGGTGAGTATCAAAACGGTTACGACCGCGACTTCTTCAGACACTGGATCGATTCCGACGGCGACGGGTGCAATACCCGCAGAGAGGTTCTGATTCAAGAGAGCAGGGTTGACGTTTCCATTTCTGGAAACTGCCAGGTAGCTGGTCAGTGGGTGTCACTTTTTGACAACGTCTCAACCACCGATGCCTCCAGTTTTGATGTGGACCACATGGTGCCACTCAAAGAGGCTTGGGATTCTGGAGCACATAGTTGGGACTCTAGAACTCGGACTGCGTTCGCAAATGATCTGGGTTACGCGCACTCTCTAATTGCCGTCTCCGCCAGCTCAAACCGATCAAAGTCAGACCGTGACCCAGCCCAGTGGCTTCCACCGAACAACGAATTTCACTGCGCCTACGCATTCAGATGGTTGGCCGTGAAGTATCGCTGGAGCCTGAGTGTCGATAGCTCCGAGGCTCTAGCGCTGGGCCGCTTGGCAACAACCTGCGCTAACGGCGATTTTGGGGGCATTCCTGAGAAGGCCATCATTGGGGCAGGCTCTCCACCCCAACCAGCTGCCCCAAGGCAACCTAGCGACGGCAAGCTCGATCCAAGGTTTGACACCTGCAGAGAGGCAATTTCAAATGGCTTTGGAGACTACGTAAAGGGCGTGGACCCTGAGTACGAGTGGTACCGCGATGGCGACAAAGACGGGATCGCCTGCGAGTAACAGATAAAGGAAAACCCCCGAGCCAGATGACTCGGGGGTTTTTCTCTGCAGGATTTACTTATCGTCCTGCATGGTGATCATTACGCGACCCTGGAAGCCAGCGGAGGAAGATGGCTTAGCCTCACTAAGGTAAGTCAACGCCTTGGCGGTGTCCTTGGATCGAGCGAAGTTACACACTGCGTCCGCACGCTTCTTGGCGACAGTTCGCTGAGAAGCTGAGGCAGTTGGAGAGTGAACTCCGGTGCAGGTGAACAGGTTCGCCTCAGGGAAGCCCTTCAAGAAACCAACCACAGCCCTCTGGTGAGTTGCAGTTAGGGAGGACTTGGTGTTTGCAAACTGCGGAGTTACAAAGCTCTGCAGCGGCTTGTTAGGAGCCTTAGGGCAACCGTACGCGTTCTCGTAAGTGACGCGCTTCTTGGTCACTGGATCGGTGCAAGTTAGCTTCTTTGGCTTTGCAAACCCCTTGTAGGAGGCAATCTTCTTGATTTGGATCTTTGGCTTTGAGTACTCAAAGCCTGTCGCCTCAATAATGATGTTGCCGTATAGGTAAGAGATGTTTCTAGCTGCAACTCGAGCAGAGCCACCCTCTTCAGAGATAACACTCACCTGTAGTGCGGTGGCTACCCTTGCTGGGTCGGTTAGGCCCCAAAGAAGTAGCGCATCGTTTGCGGGGATTACTGCCTTGTAGAAGCCAAGGTTCGGAGTGGTGCCATCTGGCTGGAAGTGTGGTGCTCCCGCCTGCCAGGTTAGGGTCTCACTGGACTCATCCCAGACTGGGGTGGAGACGCCACAGGCGACACCGTTAGAGGAGATAGCCATGCGTCCGGAAAGGCCGTCTACACCAAAACCACTGGTCTCGGTCTCAACCACAACAAAGCCCTGCATGGTGGTCACGACTGCAGATGCAATACCGTTCTCACCTTCACACTGACGTGCTGAGGTCACCTGAGGCACAGGTACCGGGGTTCCACGCATGATTAGCTTGCCTGGTGCTGCCTCTGTGCCTAGCTCGGAAGTCTTGCTGAGGTTGTTTGCGATACCGATCGAGACACCGGTCTTCACCGCACCGATTCTCGCGATGACGGTGATTCTCGAGTCAATGTCCATGTTCAGAGCGAGCCTGGAGGGGCCGGCCCTAAGTGCAACCGATGGCTTTCCAGCGGCATCGAACATAGTTGGTAGGACAGTAAAGAAGATGTTGTTGGTGAACTGGTTTGCAGCCTTCATGTCAATCGCAAGGCCGTCATAACCAGAACCGTTTAGTCCGTAGGTTGCCCAGTCAGGGTGGGTCCAAGATCCTGTTAGTGCGTTTCCAGCAACCCTCTCGATAACCGGAGTAGGCGCGATTGGAGAGACTGAAGCTGACTCAGATGCTGGAGCGGTTGGAGCAGCTGGAGCAGCCGGAACCTGGGTTCTGGTGAAGACTAGGTCGAGCGCAGTCTTGGTTCCCAGCGGCTGGATCTTCACTGACTCAATACAAAAGTCGGTTCTGAAGTCATCACAAGCTGGCCAGGTTAGTTTTGGAACGTTGATGTCGTCCGCGGCCGCTGGCAATGATGCCACCAGTCCGGTTGCGAGCAGGGCGCTGGTCGCAATTCCTGCGGCGATTCTCTTGAGGTTAGAAAACACAATTTCCCCTAAATCTAGATTGCCTACATGTTTACTACCGCTAGGGCCCCAAAACAATGGATATAAGAAGAAATGTCTGTCCCCTCTTTTGTCTTGCCCTACCCAGTGAAGTGGGCTCTAAAATTTGGAACACTTTTTGAACGGGATATCATAAATTTGCAGGAGGCTTGAATTGAAGAAGTTTTGGTCGTTAATCGCAGGGCTTTCCCTCGTTATTGGGTCAACCTCTCCCGCTCTGGCAACTGGCTGGGCCTTTCCGTCTCCAGATTCTGTCCCCAGCGGCTCAACGCTGGTTGCCGTTAATGAGCCCAATGTTTTCGATGCCTGGAGCTCCTGGCAGGCAGTCGATTTCTCCGCTGGCGCATTGAAGTATTCCTCAAGGCTCTGCCCAAACGGGGCGGACAGTGAGAACTGCGATCCAACGAAATTGAACCTAACGGCACAGAGCATCCTCTCTATTTGCTCTGGGCCTAGCGACGGAGCATGCGTTGAGTCTCTTCGAGCGCAGGTATCTGGCTCATCATGGGTTGAAGCGAAATTCCTCAGGGGTGTCGAGGGACAAGACTACGAAGCACCCTCCCAGGGGGCGGTTCGCGCCGGAGAAATTTCTCTTTGGGAAATCCCAGGGTTTGAGCATTCGGGTGGTGGGACTTCATACGCCGTTGTGGTGAAGCTTCGGCAGAGCTTCAACCTAGCCACTCAAAAGTTTGAGGCGAGCGCACTCTCAGCAAATGTGTCACCTTTCAGCACGCGCTCAGGCGGGTCAGTTCCGGTGAGTTACGAAAACAGCTCCACCGGACAGGTAAGGGTCAATACCCGGCACGATCCTTCTTGTATTTGGGAGGACACCAGTGGCTGCGGCCAGCTAGAGGAGTTCCCGCCAAATGTCAAAGTTGAACTTCAGGTTAGGGCACCAAAAACCATCACTGGCTGGTTCAGGGGGCGCCTGCAAACCCCCGAGATAAAGATTGATGAGATTTCCACAGCTTCGAACCGAATCTCTGTCACTGGGCTCACCGTTAACGTACCCCGAATTGCGATTCTCGCAACGGCTGAGGGCACACCCGCGTCCATTTTGCCCATTCTTGAATCTACAGGCGGAAAGAATGGGACGGGTCAGCTCTTCGGGGGCAGAGCGATAAAGGATTTCTTCTCTAACCAGGGAGAGCGTCTTTTTGAGGTTCTAAACGGGCTTCGGACGACCGTGAAAGATTCAGCCCAGGGGACTTCAACCTTGTGGAACTTCACGACTACTGAAACTCAGTCATCCCAACCTTGCTTCTCAAATAAGAATGAGGTGCTCGGAATTGTAACCACCAACGCAAGCGCATATCTAGGTGACCCTCCCGCGTTTTCTGAGGGTTTTCTCAACTACAAAGTTGCAGGCATGCACTACGCCGCTGATGGCAAGTCACTCAACCTCGGCACTTACGACTTGATCATGAACAGTGCGGTGGCACGATGCCTTTACGGATTCTCCAGCGCGCCTGTCCAGGCCAGCATTCAGGTCATCAATGAAGGAGGAGAAGCCACTGTAGCTACCACGCAAGTTTCAGAGAGCGACGGTTGGCTGAAACTCTCCGCTTATGGCTTTACCTTCTCCGAGAAGAATATCCAGGTAAAGCTGTCGCAATTTACTCCTAAAAATTTCACCCTTACAAAGTTCTCGGGCAAGTCAACTCGCCTTTCTTCGACCCAGACAAAGGCACTTAATGACATTCTGGCTGGGTCAGAAGGGGCATCGACTGCCACCTGCACTGGCTTTTTCGTCAAGCAATCTGAGAAATCCATAGCACTAGCTCGTGCCAGGGTGGCCTGCAAGGTTCTCAGCGCATCACGGCCTGATTGGGTTGTGACAGCCGGAACCAAGCTCACCAAATCCACTTCGAACAACTCCAGGGTGAGCGTTGGAATCAAGTGAGAGAAGCGCATTCGGGCTGAATTTGAAATAAGGCCTGAGTTTTGTGGGTTGTGCGTAGCGTGACCAAACTGTTCATCTTCGATGGGGACTGCGCATTCTGCTCCTCCTCAATGCGCCTTCTGCGCAAGATGACCAAGGACCGAATCAGCTCCTCCCCTTATCAATTTCTCAAGCTTGAAGAGCTTGGGGTTACCTTGGAGGAAGCAGAGTCAGCTGTGCAATACATCAGGGGTGAAGTGAAGCTGAAGGGGGCCGAGGCTATCGCCTACTGTCTCATGGACTCAAAGACTCTTTGGTCAGCTGCCGGCTGGCTCATGAGAGCTCCGGTGATACTGAGTTTTGCTGAAGTCATTTACTCGGGTGTCGCACACAACAGGCATCGCCTCCCTGGTGGAACTCCTGAGTGTCAACTCAAGCCAAGGACTTAGCGTCCTACAGCCTTCTTAACCAACACCTCAATCTGCTTGGCAACCGCAGGAGTAAGCGAAATCAGTGCGAATGAAGTTGGGAACATGTCCCCATCGTCGATCTTGGCGGCTTCCTGAAAACCAAAGGTTGAGTAGCGAGACTCAAACTTGCTACCCACCTGCAAAAAGCACACGACCTTGCCATCCAGATAGTAGGCAGGCATGCCATACCAGGTCTGAGGCTTGAGCTCTGGGGCTGCATTCAAGACAAGCTTGTGCAAAGCGGTCGCCATCTTTTGCTCGGCTGGATTCATCTCAGCAATCTTGCGATTGATCTGCTCCTCACCAGAGAGCTTTTTAAATTCGCGCTGCTCTCTCGCGCGCTCTTTCATTGCCTCGCGTTCTTTGTCGCTGAACGCGCTCTTTTCTCCGGCCATCTCTAACTCCCTGTATTACCTGAGTGACTTGTCAAAAAAGGCTACTAGAGCAGCTGCATAGCGATCACTTTCAGAGAGCATTCCCTCGGTGTGGTCTGCCCCAACAAAGGTTTCCAGCTCGATATCGGCTCCAACTGATTCTGCATAGGCAACAAAGTCCAGCGAAGACTGGTAGTCGAGTCTCTGATCGGCATTACCGTGAAGAATTAACATAGGCCTATCCCCAGCAGCCTGAATTGAATCAGAAACTGCGGTTTCGGTGAGGTTCACCCCATGAAATAGCTGAGCTGAAGCAAGTGCTAGCTGCCACAAGAATCCTGGGAAGCCCTGGTACTCAACCTCTCGAGTTGCCGCTGCGTTGAAGTCAAAAATGGTGCCCTCCATGGCGAAGGCTGAAACGAGGTCAGTTTTGGCAGGCAACAGGCTGGTCATGATTGCCCCGCCAGAAACCCCGAACATACCGAGGCTCTGGGGATTTATCCCCTGGGTGTCAACCAACCACTTTGCGGCAGCTGCAAAGTCATCAGATTCTTCCTGCCCCGCTGAGTGTCGACCATCAGTGCAGGTTGACTCACCCGTGTCACGGGTGTCTACCAAGAGAACGTTGAAACCACTTTTCACAAGCATGCCGGTTGGCATCAGTGCGTTGAAGTCTCTGCGTGAGGTGCCAATGCCATGGGTGACCATCACTGTCTTGCCATTGCCATTGGTGGGGGTAATCCACCATGCCGATAGATCGATTGCATCGCTAACCGGAATCGTCACCGGCACATAAGGAACACCTGGCATCCACCACTTTGAAATGTCATGCCCGACCCATTTCTCCCAACCCTCTCCAGGGAAGGGTCCGTTGCCTGAGCCCGGCACCTGAAACGACTCAGGAGTATTGGCTAGGTCATCCTCATTAATCGCACACGGCACGACAGTTCCGGAGGTGTAGACGTAGTTACCGACTGCGAGGCCTGCACCTGCCAACACAAATACCGTTGC
>CAZQHT010000009.1:17176-22574 GCA_964593635.1 uncultured Aquiluna sp. | reverse complement strand
GTATCACTGGCGAAGCGCTACACCGGTCGCGGTATGCAGTTCCTTGACTTGATTCAAGAGGGAAACCTCGGCCTGATCCGTGCTGTAGAAAAGTTCGACTACACTAAGGGGTACAAGTTCTCCACCTACGCAACCTGGTGGATCAGACAGGCCATCACTCGTGCTATGGCTGACCAGGCCCGCACCATCCGTATTCCAGTTCACATGGTTGAGGTCATCAACAAGCTAGCTCGCGTTCAGCGTCAGCTTCTTCAGGACCTCGGTCGAGAGCCAACCCCAGAAGAGCTTGCTGCTGAGCTAGATATGACACCGGAAAAGGTTGTCGAGGTTCAGAAGTATGGCCGTGAGCCAATTTCCCTTTCAACCCCGTTGGGTGAAGACGGCGATAGCGAGTTTGGCGATCTAATCGAGGACACTGAAGCAGTGGTACCTGCGGACGCGGTTGGTTTCACGATGCTCCAGCAGGAACTTGACAGGGTCCTTGAGTCACTGCACCCACGCGAGGCAGGAGTTATTCGCTCCAGGTTTGGCCTGGGTGATGGCGTACAGATGACCCTTGACCAGATCGGTGAGAAATTCGGCGTTACCCGTGAGCGCATTCGCCAGATCGAGTCCAAGACGATGTCAAAGCTTCGTCACCCATCTCGCTCCCAGTTGCTTCGCGACTATCTGGACAGCTAAATGCGCAGCTTCCTAGCCGTATTGGTCGGGAAGACAGCCAGGTTCTTACTCAGAAGAATCCGGCGAGGTGGAGGTTCCGCCTTTCCTGGAACCGTTGCGGCTGCCATTGACCCAAACTTGTTGAAGCGGGCCATTGATTCTGCGCCCATGGGGCTAGTCGTAGTTTCAGGTAGCGCTGGCAAGAGCTCAACAACTCAGGTACTTGTCGAGCTGCTCAGGGCTCATGGTCTCAAGGTGTTCACAAATCCCTCCACGGCCAACATTAGGCAGGGTCTCTACGCGGCAATTCTGCAGTTTGGTGATCACCTCGGGCGCATTGATGCCGACATCGTGGTTCTTGAGTGGGACGAAGGTCATGGTGCTGCCCTTGCGGAGAAACTAAAGCCGAGGCTTGCGATCCTCACAAATGTTTTCTCAGACCAGCTTGATCGATTCATAGACCCGGAGCTTGTTACCGAGAAGCTCAAGGAAATCCACGACCACTCGGCCAATGTCGTGCTAAACGCAGACGACAAGAACCTCACCCAGTTTGCTGACCCCAGCAAGGTGACAACCTTTTCGCTTTCACCGGGAATCGACGACAGACCAAATTACGCGCTCAACTTTGGCCCGGAGCATAAGTTTGAGAGTGTCGTTGAGGTCACCGCAGTTGGTGGCGGTGTCGTCAAACTACGCGCATTAGAAGCGCCCCTGGAGTTTCAAACTCAAGCTGACGCTGTGCACCAGGCCATGAATCTTGCAGCGGCTGTCGCAGGGCTCCAGGAGCTAGTGGACCCAGACTGGGACAGCGTTGTGCAGACCGTGCAGAGCTTGCCCCCTGTCTTCGCCAGAGATGAGATCGCTGACATTCGGGGTCGCAAAGTCCGACTCATGTTGGTCCAGAACCCGACCAGCTTCGCGCTGAACCTCGATGAGATCACTGGTCAAGAACGCCCGCTAATGCTGATGGCAGGGGGAGATATCCACGATCCAAGCTGGCTGTGGACCGTCGACTTCAGCAAGCTAACTAGCGTCGATGTGGTTGGCGGGCGCAACGCCCACGAGCTTGCCCTGCGGCTTAGGTACCAAGGGGTGCGGGTTGGCGCAATTGAGCCAGAGACAGATAAGTCATCCGAACTCTTTCTCAGCCTCCCAGGAGACAACCCAACGATTCTCTTCAGCGCAGATGCCATGAGACGCACCAGAAGATACCTAGGACTCGCTAAATGATCAGACTCGCAAGCTTTAGGCCGGAGTTTTTCAACCAGAACGGCGACCAAGCCAACCTCGAGGTCGTTGGTATGCAGTTGATGTGGCGGGGGATTGAGTGCGAGGTTTCAGACAAGGACTTCGACGAGGCAGACTTCCTGCTTATAGGCGATGCCTCACGAGCAGCCATGCGGGAGTTCGGTCCAGAGTTAGAAATACTGGCCCCGCTACTTGCGGAGAGGCTCGAAGCGGGTCTGCCGACACTCTTGGTGGGCTCTGCTCATGAATTCTTCTCAGGCAAACTGCCTGGGTTCCCGGAGCTTGCAAAAACAAAGCGATCTAGCGAGTTCAGAGAACTGAATGCATACGGGTTGAATGTTTTTGGCTATCGAAACTCTGAAGCGGTAGGGGACTTCTTCGCTTCTGGTGCGTTTGTGTCCACGACACTATTTGGCCCAGTTTTGGCAAAGTCACCAGATCTATTGAACTTGGTTCTAGATCGACTTGGGGTTTCAGATCCGCTTCCTGCAGATATTGAACGGGAGCTATCGAACCTCGTTACTGAGATTCGACAGCGGGCTATCGCTGGTTAAGTTCCTCTGACTGGTCGTGCCAGTTGATGGTTAGGGGAGCAAGCTTTTCTTTGTTGGCGTTCCCGTGGTGAGCGCAGAAAAGCAGCTGACCCACCTCTAGTTCAACACGAATGTATGCCTGTGCATCGCATACGTCGCAGCGGTCTGTGGCAATTAGTTTGTCGGTCACGTTTTCCATTGCGCTTATCTAAGCACGACCATCTGTCAACAACGGCCAATCTGCACTCAGTTTCGCTAACTGCGAAGTGGCAAGGCCGATAGAGGCCCTAGTTCGGTTAGGTTACGCAGGTGGAAAACTACTCAGCCAGACACCTTTCAGTCCTTGAGGGACTGGAAGCAGTTCGCAAAAGACCGGGAATGTACATCGGTTCAACCGACGCCCGCGGACTAATGCACTGCATCTGGGAAATCATCGACAACTCTGTTGATGAAGCCCTGGCAGGTCACGGCAAAGAGATTTCAGTTATTGCCCACAGCGATGGCTCAATCTCAGTTGCAGATAAGGGTCGTGGAGTTCCGGTGGACATCGAACCCCGCACTGGGCTAACCGGAGTTGAGGTTGTATTCACCAAGCTACATGCTGGTGGAAAATTTGGTGGCGGCTCCTACGGCGCCTCGGGCGGCCTACACGGAGTGGGCGCGTCCGTCGTAAATGCCCTGAGCGAGCGACTCGATGTCGAGGTCGATCGCGACGGCGCTACCTATGCGATGAGCTTTCACCGGGGCGAGCCAGGATTGTTCTCCGGCGAAGGTCCTGGGGCTGCGTTTAAGCCTTTTGTAGACCAGAGTGAGCTGCGCAAAGTAGCCAAAGTTTCAAAGGGTGTCACGGGCACCCGGGTTAGATACTGGCCAGACAAGCAAATCTTTGAGGCTAACGCCCAGTTCTCCCTGGATGAACTAAAGGGGCGCCTTAGCCAGACTGCCTTTTTGGTGCCGGGCCTGAGGCTTACAGCCCTCGACGAAGTTTCCGGAACAAGCTTGGACTTCAAGTTTGATGGTGGCATTGCTGAGTATGTAGAGCATCTGTCAAGCGATGCTGCGGTTGTTCCCACAAGGCGGATCCAGGAAACAGGTAGCTTCACCGAGACAATCCCAGTGCTGGATGACAGTGGTTCGATGGTGTCAAAAGAGGTCCAGAGAGACTGCAAGGTGGACATCGCCGTTCGCTGGGGGGTTGGCTTTGACACTGAGCTGCGCTCATTTGTAAACATCATTTCAACCCCCAAGGGTGGTACTCATCAGGCCGGGTTCGAGCTCGGATTACTTAAATCAATTCGAGCGGCGATTGAAACAAACAGTCGCAAGCTCAAAGCAACTGGCATCAAGATCGAGCGCGAGGATGTTGTAGCAGGACTGACCGCAGTGGTTTCCGTTTCACTGCCCGAGCCACAGTTCGAGGGTCAGACTAAGGAAACGCTCGGCACACCAGCCGTGAAGCAGATTGTCGCCAATGCAGTAGCCAACTACTTCGACGCGTTCCTTGCAGGAACCGTTCGTGGAACCAAGGTTGAAGCGGAGAAGCTTCTCGAGAAGATTGTGGCGGAAGCAAAGACGCGCATCTCAGCGCGCACGCTGAAGGACACCCAGCGTCGCAAGAACGCACTTGAGTCTTCTTCGCTGCCAACAAAACTAGTTGATTGTCGCGCAAGCGCAACCGAGGGGTCCGAACTATTCATCGTTGAGGGTGACTCCGCTTTGGGAACAGCAAAGCTTGCTAGGGATTCCAAGTTCCAAGCTCTGCTTCCAATCCGAGGAAAAATCCTCAATGTTCAAAAGGCGTCGCTGTCGGACATGCTCTCAAACACCGAGTGCGCCTCAATCATCCAGGTCATTGGAGGCGGCTCTGGCCGAACCTTCGACCTAGAGCAGGTTCGCTACGAGAAGATCATTCTCATGAGCGATGCCGATGTTGACGGCGCTCACATTCGCACTCTGCTATTGACCCTGTTCTTCCGCTACATGAGGCCCCTCGTGGAAGCCGGGCGAGTCTACGCAGCAGTGCCTCCACTTCACAGAGTGATGGTTCAATCAGGTCGTTCTAAAGAGCCGATCTACACATACAGTCAGCAAGAGCTGACTGATCTGCTTAGCAGTCTTGAGAAGCAAGGCAAGAACTATCTACAGCCAATTCAGCGCTACAAGGGCCTTGGCGAGATGGATGCGGATCAGCTTGCTGAGACAACCATGCAGCCCCAGAATCGTATGCTCAGAAGAATCACTGCTGATGACGCAGCGGTGGCCGAAGAGGTTTTTGAGCTACTGATGGGAACAGATGTGGCTCCGAGAAAAGACTTCATCATCGATTCGGCAGACAGCTTTGACAGAGAGCGAATCGACGCTTAGCTAACCGATCCCAGGTAGCTGGACAAGCCGGCACCGCTTCCGTCGCGACGGTCGTCAATTGCGGGTCCTTCGATTAGGTTGCCATCTAGATCGAAGAGTTTCCCACCCTCTGCAAGAGCTGCAAAGTAGAGCTGGTCTTCTCCCTTGAGGAACCGGTGGGCCCGAACGCCCATCGCCCCTCTGCCCTTCTTTGGGTATGCAGCGAGCCTGGTTAGCTTCACGCTTCCAGGGTCGGTATCCCCAAGGCTCTGGGATCCGTTTGAGGCGGTAACCAATACTGACTCAGGTCTCGCCACGCCAAAGTAGATGGCTGCGGAGTCGCCGAGATTTATCCCAGCCATACCTGAGGCAGGAAGCCCCTGAGGTCGAACCGAGCTCGCGTCGAAGACCAAAATGTTGGCCTCACGCGAGACAAAGACAAGAGAATCAGAGTCAGGTGCTTCTCCAAAGCCGACAACCTGGTCGAATTCCTTCAGTGCAATGAGGCTGACTTCATCCTTATCTGGAAGTGGCCCCTCAAATCTCTTCACAACACCCTGAGCAGTGCCAAGGGCGAAGGTTGACTCCGAGGTCCAGGGCGAAACCCCGACGAC
>CAZQHT010000009.1:0-17076 GCA_964593635.1 uncultured Aquiluna sp. | reverse complement strand
GAAACTGGATCATCCGAAAGCTCTTGAACCTCTACCTTTGCGCGGGTTACCACCGCAACTCCGGCCGAGTCAATTAGCTGGGTTCTGCGCGAGTCGCCATACTTTTCGGCAACCGCCTCGAGTTCGCGTGCAACGGTTGAACGCAGCAACTCACTAGAGGAAAGCAGTGCCGCCAACTCCTCGATCTCTCTGCGAAGCTGATCGGCCTCAGTCTCCAACTCGATGACCGAGAACCTGGTCAGGCGACGAAGCCTTAGCTCGAGAATGTGGTCGGCCTGAAGCTCGCTGAGGTCAAACACCGTCATGAGTCGCGTTCTGGCCGCTTCTGCGGTGTCAGAAGTTCTGATGACATCGATTACCTCATCGATGTTCAAGACGGCAACCTGGAGACCCTCCAGCAGGTGCAGTCTCGCCTTCCTGCGATCAAGTCGGTTCTGGCTGCGGCGTCTGACAACTTCTAGTCGATGCTCCAAGTAGACCTCGAGGAGCTGCTTGAGTCCCAACTGCTGTGGCCTGCCGGAAACAAGCGCAACATTGTTCACGCCAAAGTTTTCCTCAAGCGGAGTGAACTTATAGAGCGCTTCCATAACTGATGCTGGGTCGAATCCAGTTTTGAGCTCGATGATCAGCCGAAGTCCGTTGTCCCGATCGGTCAGGTCGACAACATCATGAATACCGATGAGTTTCTTGGAGGTAACGGCGTCCCTGATTCGATCAACCACTCGCTCTGGGCCAACCAGGTAGGGGAGTTCTGTTACTACAAGACCAGTTCGTCTTGGGCCGACAGTCTCAACTGAGACCTTGGCGCGCATACGGAAGGAGCCTCTGCCCGTTTCGTAGGCCTCGATTAGACCCTCGCCGATTAGCGCGATAGCCCCGGATGGAAGGTCTGGTCCAGGAATGTGCTCCATGATCTCAGCAAGACTTGCGTCTGGGTTTTTGATCAAGAGAATCAGAGCAGCTACAACCTCTCGAAGGTTGTGGGGTGCCATGTTGGTTGCCATTCCAACCGCGATGCCAGAGGCACCGTTGACCAGCAAGTTTGGAAATGCAGCGGGTAGCACGGAAGGTTCAGAAAGCTGGGCATCGTAGTTGGGCTCAAAGTCGACCACGTCTTCATCAAGTGATTCATTGAGCAATAGTGCTGCCGGAGCTAGACGGGCCTCGGTGTAACGGGCAGCAGCAGGTCCGTCGTCCAACGAACCGAAGTTTCCATGGCCATCAATCAGAGGTATCCGAAGACTGAAGTCTTGAGACATGCGAACCAGTGCGTCATAGATTGCACTGTCGCCATGTGGGTGGAGCTTTCCCATAACCTCGCCTGTAACACGGGCAGACTTCACATGGCCACGCTCGGGCCTGAGCCCCATTTCGCCCATCTGGTAGACGATTCTTCGCTGAACAGGCTTCAAGCCGTCGCGCGCATCCGGAAGGGCTCTTGAGTAGATGACGGAATATGAGTACTCGAGGAAGCTTTCGCGCATTTCCTTGCCGACGTCTACGTCGACTATGCGTTCGTTGGTGTTTGACATGTTTCCCAATGTGTAAAACTTCTTCGGTGAACAAGACTTTACCGCCAAGACCCAAAGCTCTCGGGAGCCTTCGGCACGTGTTCGCATCAGCCCTTGATTCAGTAACGGGAGCGCGTTCACCCCTTGGTTACAAACCCAAGCGCAAGGTGCTAGTCATCCTGGTTGATGGCATGGGAGCGGAGAATGTGCTGGCAAGGGCTGGTCACGCCCCCTGGCTTGCTAGCGAGATTGCCGGCGGGGCGACCACCCTCTCGTCATTCCCGGCTACCACGAGCACGAACATTGCTGGCTTTGCCACGGGGTTGACACCGGGGGAGCATGGCTTCATCGGACATGTGGTGAGCGATAGCCGCTTCGGCGAAAGGCTCAACCTTTTGAACGGTTGGACAGAGCAAACAGACCCAACACTTTGGCAGCCACACGAAACTGTCTCGCAGCGTGCTGCAACTGCTGGAGTTGCCTGCAATGTCATTGCTGCGGAGGAGTATCGCTCCACCGGATTCACCAAGGCCACCATGCGAGAAGCGAACTTCTTCGGAGTTGATGAGCTGGCGACTCGCTTTGATAAGGCCCTGGAGCTTTTGTCTGGCACAGAAGATTCGATCAACTACCTTTACGTCCCAGAGCTAGACAAGTTCGGTCACCTGAACGGCTGGCAATCGGCGGGCTGGGCTATCCAGCTCGAGGCTGTTGCCGCCGAGATAAACCGACTGATCAAGCGATTGCCAAGCGATGCAGGCGTTGTAATTACCGCGGACCACGGGATGTTGGATTCGAGCGAGGATGAAAAGGTAGAGCTATCAGACCTACTAAACCCGCTCGGAGTTTCATTCTTTGGCGGTGACACCAGAACCGCATTGCTCTACTTGGAGAACCAAGCATCCGCTGAAGAAGTAAGCAGGGTTATCGCAGATAACGCCTACTTCAACTGCTACTCGCCTCGAGATCTTGAACAGTGGTACGGAACATTTGGGCAGAACGCCTTGGATCGACTGCCAGAGCTAGTGCTAATCGCGAAGGGCAATCACACCCTGTATCACAGTAAATTCTCAAAGCCAAAGAGCTACCGGATGATTGCTCACCACGGTGCGTTCTCGAATGCTGAACTAAGAATTCCGCTCATCCGCGTCGGGATCTAGCCCGCCGGTTCCAAGCACGATCTCATCCCAGCTAGGTAATGAGGCGCGACCCTTTGCGCTGGCTGGCTTGATCTCTTCTGGGTTCCTACGAGCTCTAAGTTCCTGAACCAGATCGTGAACCGATGCGCCCTGTGGTTCTGGCTCTTGAATCGGTTCCTGAGTAAGGGGCTCAACCACTGAGGCCACCGGTTGAATGGTTCGGGTTGGCTCTGGCGCAGTGCGGGCGGGTCTGACGACCTCACGGTCAGTGTTGAAGCTCTTCGCCAGTTCTTTCGCAGCTGCAGAAATCGGTTCGATGAGTCGACTCTTTGGATCAAAGCTCCACTTAAGAGAGTTACCTGATTCCAGAATCCACTGGTTCTCTTCCTTGCGGACCGCAAACTCTGCAGCTGGGTAGACGGAGTCCACCAAGTCCCTAAAGCTACGCATGCGGTCGTTTGAGCTAAGCATCGTGGTGAGCGCAGTCTGCAGCACGAATCGCAGTTCATCGAGAATCGGCGAGGCAAATGGCTCAATTGCGTCCTCAGGGACACCGAGTCTGGCCGCTACAGCCGCTAGTGATTCGCCAGCACGAATTGCAGTCTGGACCTCTCGTGGGCTAACGCCTTGAGATGCGGGGAGAGTGGTTCTTCGCACTGCCTCGCGCAGCGTTTCATCCAGCTCAGCCCGCAGGCGTTGCCCGTCGATTGTTTCGAACACAAGAGCATCGCCCTCACGATTCACAAACCTTAGTTCCATAACAGCACCTCTTTACCCGAGTGTGACAGCTATTTGAGCCAGTTGTCCGCATATCCAGCGGTGAGTTTCCGCAGGGTTTACACACTGCGGCGAGCCTGGTTTGCAAATGTGGGGTTCGTGAGGCATGATTCGTGCCGAGAAGGAAGGAGCAACCATGGCAACTGACTACGATGCTCAAAGAAAAACAGATGATGACACCGAGTCGCTTGACGCGATTAAGGACAGAATTCCTTCCAAGCCATCTCTCTCCGAAGATGACGTAGATAACGTTGATTCGTTCAGCATCCCAGATGTAGTTAACGAAGAGCTAGAGGTCGTGATCCTGCCGCTTCAGGAGAACGAGTTCACCTGCATGTTTTGTTTCATTGTGAAGCCGCTGAACCAGCGAGCTTCAAAGACCAAGCTAGGTCCGATCTGCACGGAGTGCAGCGACTAGTTCTTCTGGCCTCCTGGTCGAGACCAAGATGTAGGGAGTTGGATCTTCGGAATCCACAACTTGAATCTTTACCACCTGGTCAATATCCCCTCGGATGGCGAGCTTGGCCCGGGCATCAAGCCTCGGACCTCTTTCGAGCCTTGCCTCTTCGCCTGTGAAGATCTCAGCATCACCCAGGGCCTGCAACGGTATCTCAAAGCTGCCCCTCGAAAACGACTCGTTGATTCGAATCACTGGACTCAGGTAAAGGGACCCAAGGATCAGGGTCAGTGGGACCGCAACAGTTAGCGTGAATGCGAGTGTCTGGCCAAATGGCAAAGCCGCAAGCAGAACCATTGGTCCTGACATTGAGAGAGCCAAGATGATTGAGGTAGATGGATTGAGTCGCTCTTCGAAAATTGGCTTAGGCACGTTCATAGATTACGCTCTTGGAATGCCCTTAGACGTGCTGATGATTGCAGAGCCAGGTTTTGAGCCGATTTATGCCAAGCCTGGAGACGCTGGAGCAGACCTTCGCTCAACTGAGACGCTGACTCTTGAAGCCGGTTCCCGTGCCCTAGTTAAAACTGGAGTCAGGATCGCAATGCCTGAGGGTTATGTCGGCCTGGTTCACCCAAGATCAGGGCTCGCTGCCAAGCACGGTGTGACAGTGCTGAACACCCCGGGCACGGTTGATGCAGGTTATCGCGGTGAACTAATGGTGACGCTGATTAACACTTCAAAGCAGGCCTTCGAGATTGAGCGTGGCGATCGCATCGCGCAGCTTTTGTTCCAGAAAGTGGAGCACGCCACCTTCTATTCCGTTTCAGAACTCCCTGAAAGCTCACGTGGTGACACAGGCTTTGGTTCATCGGGAAGAAAGTAAGCACTTGGAAAAGCTAAGCCCGGCGGATCGCCCCGAGAAC
The DNA here is from genome assembly GCA_964593635.1 of uncultured Aquiluna sp. GTDB lineage: Bacteria > Actinomycetota > Actinomycetes > Actinomycetales > Microbacteriaceae > Aquiluna. Next base: position 12,326 of record CAZQHT010000009.1, on the reverse strand, counting down.
GGTCCATTCGATGTCTCCGAGATCGGCCTCTTGGCTCCATATCTTGATTTCGGTTCGATTCGCATCTCTCCTCAGCCCGATGTCGCAATCAAGGCAGATGTTGAAGACACCACAAAGCGAATCGTTTCCATTTCGCTTGAGACCGAGGGCCACCGGCTTCAGCTTCAGGCATTCGCAGCGAGCAAAATGGAAGGCCTCTGGGCAGCAGCCATGGTTGCCATCGAAGAGGGCGTGCGAGCTCAAGGCGGACTCGCCGATCAGATTCAAGGTGCTCTGGGTCCAGAGCTTCGGGTTCAGACCAGCGTCACTGAAAACGGCCTAAAGCTACTGAGGGAATCTCGATTTGTCGGCGTAGACGGTCCAAAGTGGTTCCTACGGGGCGTGCTCACGGGTCCAGAGCTCTACTCCGAGGCTAGGTATCTATCACTAATCGCACTGTTCCGAGCGGTTGCAGTTAGCAGGGGGGACCTGCCGCTTCCACCAGGAGACCTTCTCCCGATCACCTTGCCGACTGCTAATGACTAATCAGGACGGCGTTGCAAAGAAGCTGGGATTAGAGAAGTCCGAGCAAGGCTACGACCTCAACAAGGACTCGCTCCTGACTGCAATCGGAGGCCCACTCGGCATAGCCGAGGCAGTGCTACCGGCCTTCTCCTTTTCGGTGGTCTTCGCTTTCACCCAGCAAGCGCTCCCGGCTGTGATTGTTGCGGTTGGCATATCGGTCTGCTTCATCCTTTACCGACTGGTTCAGCGCAAGGCTTTGACTCAGGCGATTATCGGGCTGGTTGCAGTCGGTTTTGCCGCATTCTTGGCGCTACGCGATGGAGGAAGTGCGGCGGACTACTTCGTGCCGGGCTTCATCACCAACGCAAGCTATGGCTCGGTGATGCTGCTGAGTGTGCTGGTTGGGCATCCAATCATGGGCTACATCGGCCAACTGCTATTTGGACTGAAGGACTGGCGCAAGGACAAGAGCCTGAAGCGCAAGTTCACGACGGTCACCCTGATCTGGGTGGGCTTCTTCTCACTGCGGCTAGCGGTTCAGCTTCCCTTGTATTTCGCAAATGAGGTCGAGCTTCTTGCGGCAAGTAGGGCGATTATGGGCGCTCCGGCCTATGCGGGTCTGCTTGCTCTGACATGGGTCATGCTTCGAAAACTGGCGCCGAGTAAAGCGGTAGATTAGTCACATACATTGTGGAGGGTTCCAAAGATGAGCAAGACCTATAAGCCGAGCGATCTAAACGTTTCAGGCAAGAACTATAAGTTCTACGACATTTCAGGCCTGGGAGCAGAGAAGCTTCCCTACAGCCTCAAGATTTTGCTAGAGAACATGGTCCGCACCGAAGATGGCGCGAATGTGACTAAGGCTCATGTCGATGCTCTGGTCAACTGGGACCCAAAGGCTGAGCCTGACACAGAGATTCAGTTCACCCCTGCTCGAGTAATCATGCAGGACTTCACCGGAGTTCCATGCATCGTCGACCTTGCCACCATGCGCGAGGCTGTCGTGGAGCTTGGCGGTAACCCTCAGCAAATCAACCCACTTGCTCCTGCCGAAATGGTTATTGACCACTCAGTTGTGATTGATGTTGCAGGAAGCGCTGATGCAGCGGAGCGAAACGTAGAGTTTGAATACCAGCGCAATGGAGAGCGCTACCAGTTCCTGCGCTGGGGCCAGACCGCATTTGATAACTTCAAGGTCGTCCCACCGGGCACAGGAATTGTGCACCAGGTGAACATCGAATACTTGGCTAGAACGGTCATGACCAAGGACGTAAACGGAGAATTGGTCGCCTACCCAGACTCCTGCGTCGGAACTGACTCCCACACCACCATGGTCAACGGGCTTGGTGTTCTGGGCTGGGGCGTTGGTGGCATTGAAGCCGAGGCTGCAATGCTCGGTCAGCCAGTATCCATGCTGATTCCAAAAGTTGTTGGCTTCAAGCTCACCGGTGAGATTCCAACCGGAGCTACCGCAACCGACGTAGTTCTAACAATTACCGAGGTGCTGCGCAAGCACGGCGTGGTTGGAAAGTTTGTCGAGTTCTATGGTGAGAGTGTTGCAAAGGTGCCGCTTGCCAACAGGGCGACCATTGGCAACATGTCACCAGAGTTTGGTTCAACCGTGGCGATCTTCCCGATCGACCAGGAGACCCTGAACTACCTTCGTGTTACCGGCAGAACTGAGGAGCAGATTGCTCTGGTCGAGGCATACACAAAGGCTCAAGGGCTTTGGCACAACCCAAGCATCGAGCCAGTCTTCTCGGAGTATCTAGAGCTTGATCTCTCAACTGTGGTTCCATCGATCGCAGGCCCAAAGCGCCCTCAAGACCGCATTGTGCTGTCAAAGTCGAAGGAAGCCTTCGCAAAGGACCTTGGCACCTACGCTGGAACTCACTCCCAGCCCGTGAAGGTGGATGGCCAGGACTTCAGCATCGACCACGGTGCCGTAACGATTGCATCCATCACCTCTTGCACCAACACCTCTAACCCTTCGGTGATGCTTGCGGCGGGACTGCTAGCGAAGAAGGCGGTGGCGAAGGGCCTAAAGGCTAAGCCATGGGTCAAGACCTCATTGGCTCCCGGATCCAAAGTGGTTACTGAGTACTACGAGAAGGCTGGACTCACAGAGTCTCTTGATGCCCTTGGTTTCAACCTGGTCGGCTACGGCTGTGCAACATGCATTGGAAACTCCGGCCCCTTGGATGATGAGATCTCGAAGGCAGTGCAGGAGAACGACCTTGCAGTGACGGCGGTCCTCTCTGGAAACAGAAACTTCGAAGGCCGCATCAACCCAGACGTGAAGATGAACTACCTAGCTTCACCTCCGCTGGTTATTGCCTACTCGCTTGCCGGCACCATGGACTTCGACTTTGACACTCAGGCGCTTGGTCAAGACCACAGCGGCAACGATGTCTTCCTCAAGGACATCTGGCCAACTCCGGCAGAGGTTCAGTCAACTATTGATTCCTCAATCAACTCCGAGATGTTCACAACCCAGTACGCGTCCGTCTTCGACGGAGATGAGCGCTGGAGGTCACTACCTACACCAAAGGGTGCAACCTTCACATGGGATGAGAACTCAACCTATGTGAAGAAGGCTCCTTACTTTGACAACATGAAGCTGGAGACAAGCCCAGTTACTGATGTCCTGGGTGCAAGGGTGCTTGTGAAGCTTGGTGACTCGGTCACCACCGACCACATCTCGCCTGCAGGTTCAATCAAGGCTGACTCACCAGCCGGAAAGTACTTGGCTGAGCGCGGTGTTTCAAGAGTTGACTTCAACTCCTACGGCTCCCGCAGAGGCAACCACGAGATCATGATTCGCGGCACCTTCGCAAACATCCGACTCCGCAACCAGTTGCTGGACAACGTTGAGGGTAGCTACACCAGGGACTTCACAACAGAGTCTGCCCCTCAAGCTTTCATCTTTGATGCTGCCGAGAACTACAAGGCCTCAGCGACCCCTCTTGTTGCGCTAGCGGGCAAGGAGTACGGTTCGGGATCATCTCGTGACTGGGCCGCCAAGGGCACTTCGCTGCTGGGTATTCGAGTCGTTATCGCAGAGAGCTTTGAGCGTATTCACCGCAGCAACCTGATCGGTATGGGCGTGCTACCACTGCAGTTCCCTGCGGGCCAGACTGCGGACTCACTAGGTCTTGACGGTACCGAGATCTTCGATGTCACCGGAATCGCAAAGCTGAACGATGGCGTGACACCGAAGACAGTTCGAGTTGTCGCTACCGCATCCTCACACTCTGCCCCTGGAAAGCAGACCATTGAGTTTGATGCTGTGGTGAGAATCGACACCCCTGGAGAAGCTGACTACTACCGCAATGGTGGAATTCTGCAGTACGTGCTCCGTTCATTGGTCGCGTAGGAATCTCTAGATACGAGAATCGGTTTATCTAAAGCATGGAATTACTCAAGAGGGTAAAGGGGCCCGAGGACCTAAAGAAGTTGTCCTCGGCTGAACTTCCAGTTCTTGCTCAAGAGATTCGTGATTACCTAATCGACTCCGTTTCAAAGACCGGTGGGCACCTCGGGCCAAACCTTGGAGTTGTTGAGACCACAATCGCCATTCATCGAGTCTTTGATTCGCCCAATGATTCCGTTGTTTTTGATACCGGGCACCAGTCTTATGTTCACAAGCTACTAACCGGCAGGCAAGACTTCTCAAGGCTTCGCCAGAAGGACGGCATTGCCGGATACCCACAGCGCAGCGAATCCGCACACGACATTGTTGAGTCCTCGCATGCCTCAAGCTCTTTGTCCTGGGCAGACGGAATCTCAAGGGCATATAAGTCCTCCGGCAGCGACCGCCACGTGGTGGCAGTTATCGGCGACGGTGCTCTTACCGGCGGAATGGCATGGGAAGCACTAAACAACATCAGCCACGACAACGACAGAAACCTAGTCATCGTTGTCAACGACAATGGCCGCTCTTACGCTCCAACCATCGGTGGTTTGGCAAAGACCTTGAACTCAATCCGAACTGAGGGTTGGTACAAGAAGGGTTACTCTCTCTCCAAAAAGATTTTCGACAAGTTCGGGCTGCCGGGGCGCTTGCTGTTCAAAGCAGTTCACGCAGCGGGTCAGTCAATTGTTACCGCGAACGCTCCGAGCGGGATCTTCCCAAACCTTGACATCAAATACATCGGACCAATCGATGGTCATGACCTCAATGCTCTCGAGGAAGCTCTAATTCAGGCCAAGAACTTCAGCGCTCCCGTGATTGTGCATGCAATAACCCAGAAGGGCAAGGGTTACGACCCTGCCACCAGCGACGAGGCAGATCAGTTCCATGCCGTTGGCCAAATCGATCCTGAGTCCGGCATTCCACTAAAGGCATCCTCTGGCACAAGCTGGACCGGAGTCTTTGCCGAAGAAATCACCAAGCTCGCAGACGACAACCAGAAGTTGGTTGGAATCACAGGCGCAATGCTGATTCCTGTCGGACTTCACAAGTTTGCAGCCAAGTATCCAGACCGAGTCTTCGATGTCGGAATCGCAGAGCAGCACGCAGTCGCATCGGCAGCCGGAATGGCATACGGGGGATTGCACCCTGTTGTAGCGATCTACTCAACCTTCCTCAATCGAGCCTTCGACCAGCTATTGATGGATGTCGCCCTTCACAAGGCCGGCGTTACATTCATCCTTGACAGAGCTGGAATCACTGGGCCCGATGGCGCTAGCCACCACGGAGTATGGGACCTCTCAATTCTTCAGGTTGTTCCTGGCATCAGAATCGCGGCCCCGCGTGACGAAGCAACCTTACGTGAAGAGCTCCTAGAGGCCACACAGGTCACTGACGCTCCAACCGTGATTCGATTCCCAAAGGGCTCGGTTCCAAAGCCGCTACCGGCGGAATTCAGAACCAAAGACGGCGTAGATGTCCTTCACAGGTCAAGCTCAAAGGATGTTCTGATTATTGCGGTTGGGTCATTCGCCCAAACCGGCATGAAGGTTGCAGAGCTGCTAGCAGCGCAGGGGATTGGCGCAACCGTTGTAGATCCTCGCTGGATTCTTCCCGTGAGCAAATCAATCGTTGAGCTCTCCGCTGAGCACAGGCTCGTCGTTACTATGGAAGACGGTGTTCGTGTCGGAGGATTTGGCACACGAGTCCGCCAAGAGCTGCGAGCAAATGGTGTTGACACGGGCCTCAACGAGGTTGGAGTCCCAGCAGAATTCCTAGAGCACGCTGAGCGGGAAGAGATTCTGGAAAGATTGGGTCTCACGCCTCAGGCAATTGCTAGGGACATCACCGCTCAAGTTCTGGGAGCAAAACTCCCACACGCTAAGCCTCTGGAAGAGACTCCGCTTTCTCAAAACCAGCTCTAATCAAATCTGCAGTTAGCTCAACCTGCCAAGCCCTCGCCCCTAGCTCGGCTAGCTGCTTAGCAACGTCATCGGCCGGCTCAAAGCAGACTCTGCGAAGGGTATCTGGGGTCAAGAGGTTCTCAACCGGAATCTTCAACTCTTCGCCCAGAGCCACTAATAGGGGGCGGGTCTGCTCTAGGCGCTTATAGGCATCAGGGAAGCGCTTCTCCCAAGATCTGTGAGATGGGATCCCGTTGCCACGCTCTTTGGGTGTGAGCTCGATGTCTAGGTCCTTTGAATCAACTATCGCCTGCCACCACTCGTTTAGCAGAGAGCGAGATGCTCGGCCCTGGAATGCCTTGTTGGAAGCGAGCTCAGACTTACTCTTCGGAGGCTGCTCAATCACGGCCGCGATGGAACGGTCAGGAACCAGGCGACCTGGTGCGACATCTCTTTCGCGGGCAATCTCGTCCCTAAGTAGCCAGAGTCCAGCGGCGATCTTCACTCGAGTGATGTCTTTCACCTTGGATAATCCAGGCAAGTTTCTCCAGGGCTCTGCCGAGACTGGCTTGGGTTTGAACCTGACCAGGTGCTCAAACTCTTGCATTGCCCAGGCAAGCTTTCCCTGCCCAGTCAATAGAACCTCGAGTTTTTCCCAGACCTCAAACATGACATCAACATCCAAGGCCGCGTAATCCAGCATCTCCTCGGACAGCGGGCGGAGTGACCAATCAGCTGCCGAGTGTTCCTTGGCAAGTTCAAGGTCTAGTAGTTCTAGTGCAATTGAACCCAGACCCACTCTCTCCAGCCCAGCTAGGCGCGAGCCAAGCTCGGTGTCGATGATGGCAGAAGGAAGTATGCCTAGCTCAGCCAAACACGGCAGATCCTGCGTTGCCGCGTGGAGCAGCCAGGTTATGGGGTTCAAGACTTCAGCAAGCGAAACGGACCAGCTCTCGTCAAGCTCAGTTAGTGCACTTGGATCAACGAGGAAGATCTCGCTATCAGTTGCGATCTGGATCAGGTATGCGCGCTGCGAATAGCGGAATCCACTCGCTCGTTCGGCATCGATTGCTACCCGAGTTAGACCCCTCAGCGCTGTGTTGAGCTCAGCAAGTGAGTCAAGGGTGTCAACATAGCGAACCGGGAGTCTTGGCTTATCGAGCTTCAACCGATCCTCACAACTTTGGAATCCTTAGGAGGGAGGCCGCTTATCAAGGCCAAAAGTTCGATCCATCCCTGCAGGTGAGGAAGCAAATCAAAGCTCACGGGAGCCCAGCTTGCTCGAATCTCAAGCTCCGCGTGCTGAGGTTGGGAGATCAGAGAGCCGTGGCCGGTCGACAGCACAGTGGTCGTGGTGCCGGCCTCGTGAGCAAACGCAGCGCCATTCTGAGTGAGACAATCCCGCAGCCACTCCCAGGGGAGAGAGGCGAGGTACTCATCCTTTGCCATGTCGGTCTCAATCGGAGACTTCGCGTAGCCGATGATGCGGAATTCAGAATTCCACCCCTCAGGCTGTTCGGGGTCTCGGCAGAACACCAGACGACTTACCCCGTGGTCGGTTGCAAGCTCGTGATTGATTTCGGCGGCAACAGCAAATGACTCGGGAGCGATGCCTTTTGGAGATGGGATTTGCGTGAGGGTGATCTCTTCGCGAAGGGTGACAGAGCCTAGACCTGCGAGCATGCCCTTGAAGGGTTCAGAAAGTTCAGAGAGGTCTAGTTCCACTCTGAAAAGTTACCCGTCAGAGTGGTCAGTCGGGCTTTGCCACGCCGCCTAGCGGGCTTTGGCTAGGTGCAAACCATCTACTTGGCATAGCTGGGATGAACTAACCCCAAGACTCTTTGCTGCCAGCTCAATCGCGTGGGCGGAAGGGCCGGAGAGAAAGAGCGTGAACCGCAAGGAAGACGCCAGGAGAGCCTTTATTCCGGTCGGACCGAACTCGATGTGGATCTCCTGGTATCCCAGCGCCTGCAAGTCGCTGACAGCCGCTGCGAACGATGAGCTCCTGAGTAGTTGAATCGACTGCTCAGCAGTGGGCTGCAAATCAGAAATGTCTAGCTCGGTACGTGTTAGCACTGCCAGATCAGCCGTCTTTGGCATTCGATACTGCTCGATGCGGAAGGTCTTTCCGGAGGTCAGTACAACTTGTGAGGCCCTTCGAAGGGTCGACAGCCAGAGCTGGTCCACTGGGTCGGACAGAGACTTTGATGACCCGAACTCCCCGGCGAACTCGCCTGACTCAGAGACGACGAGACTGGCAGAAATTCTCACGCCGGAAACTAGCGAATCAAGAACGCCTGTTGAGACTGTTGCGGATCCCAGGGGGTCAAGTAGCTGCAATTTCAGCTGTCTTGCGCTTGATTCGAGCCAGCATGCCGCGCATGCCCCGGACTCTTAGTGGTGAGATTAACTGGTCCAGACCGAGCTCAGAAGGAAAGTCATCGCTAACGTCCAAAATCTCACGGGCGCTAAGGCCGTTCAGTGCAGAGTTCAACGCTGAAGCAAACCCTCGTGTGGTGGGTGCCTCGCGAGGTGCTGAGAAGTGCAGCGAGATTTGTTCGCTGTTGCCTTCGACCGCGATAAACACGGGGGATTGGCATTCCTCTACACGTTCCAAAAGCTCAGGATTATCCCCGAACTTTGCATCGAGCTCTGGCAGCGCTTCGCTGTATTCCAGCAGCATCTGAAGTCGATCGTTCCCCTGCAGTGCCTGAAAGTCCTCGACAACAGCCCTTACCCGTTCAAGCATTTACGCAAGAACTCCAGGCTCTTCTCCCTGAGCGATTGGTGCGGCAACAAGGTTGCCCCACTCAGTCCAGCTGCCGTCGTAGTTTCGGACATCCTTGATGCCGACCAGGTACTTCAACGCGAACCAGGTCAGCGAGGAGCGCTCACCGATACGGCAGTAAGTAATGAACTTCTCATCTGGCGAGAATCCGGTTTCTGTCAATAGAACCTGCTTCAGTCCAGCCAGAGGCTTGAAGGTTCCATCCTCCTGGACGCACTTGCCCCAAGGGACATTTCTAGCCCCAGGGATGTGGCCAGCTCGAGCTGCTCCCTCGTTTGGATAGTCCGGCATGTGAAGACGCTCTCCGGTGTATTCCTGAGGGGAGCGGATATCAACAATCGGCGATGGAGAGTGCTTGGAGATGTCGTCGCGGAATGCGCGAAGCTTCGAGTCATCACGAACAACTGCAGGGTAGTTTCCGGCTGGAAGCGCAGGCTGCTCCTTGGTTAGCTCGCGACCCTCCGCGATCCACTTTGCGCGAGAGCCATCCAGCAGACGAACATCCTCGTGGCCGAAGAGCTTGAACACCCAGAACGCGTAGCAGGCCCACCAGTTGGACTTGTCTCCATAGAGCACAATCGTGTCTTCACGCGAGATTCCCTTTGCGCGCATCAGCTCTGCGAATGCGCTTCCGTCAAGGTAGTCGCGACGCACACGGTCATTGAGCTCGGTGTGCCAATCAAGCTTCACCGCACCGGGGATGTGTCCGGTGTCATAGAGCAAAATGTCCTCATTGGACTCGACGATTCGAACTGAATCAAGGTTCGCGGCCAGCCAATCGGTGGTGACCAAAACTTCCGGGTGGGCGTATTCGGCGAACTTTTCGCTCACAAGATCCTCACTTCTATAAACATGTCTAGACTTGCCCCAGTCGATAGGAGCTCAGTTGTCGGAGCCAAGTGCAGTGCCAAAATCGCTTATTGGCATAGCCCCCGAGGTCTCCACACAAGAGCTTATGCGACAGCTCCAGCCCCCACCTGAGTTTTTCCAGGCAAGATTTGAGAACTACCGACCAGACCCAGCCTTTGCTTCTCAACAGGCGGCTGTTGATAGAGCTAAACAATTCGTAACTGGACCTGCCAAGAAGCTTTTTTCCAAGTCTGTATCCATTCCCGGTGTTTACCTTGACGGTGGATTCGGAGTCGGGAAGACCCACCTGCTTGCTTCCATTTGGCATGCATTTCAAGGTCCAAAGGCATTCGGTTCATTCCTTGAGTACACAAGTTTGGTTGGTTACCTTGGCTTTGCCGAAGCGGTCAATCAGTTCTCGAAGTACGGTCTGATTTGCATCGACGAGTTTGAGTTGGACGATCCGGGTGACACCATGCTGATGTCTCGATTCCTCAAAGAGCTAAGCGCCAAGGGAATTCGATTCGCGGCAACCTCGAACACACCTCCCAACGCGCTAGGTCAGGGTCGATTCGCAGCCGATGACTTCAAGAGAGAAATCCAGGGCTTAGGGGAGCGCTTTGAGATGATCTCGGTTGATGGCGAGGACTACCGACACCGCGACTCCAGCGCTGACTCAAGGAACCTCTCCGAGCGAGAGCTCAAGGATTGGATCAGCTATCAATCCGACCCATACCTCGACCGCTTTATCGACCTGCTTGAGTTTCTCGGAACCCTTCACCCGACCAAGTATCGCCGTCTGCTAAACGATGTTGGGGCGATAGCGATTCATGACATTTTTCAGCTCGAAGATCAGGTTCCAGCCCTGCGCCTTGTGAGCTTTATTGATCGACTCTACGAGCAGCAGATTCCGCTTAGGACCTCGGGGGACTTACCCGCCACAAAGGTTTTCTCGAAGACCATGCTTGAGGGTGGATACCGGAAGAAGTATCTCCGCGCTGTCTCAAGAATCGGCGCGCTCTGCGAGCTTTACTGAGTGCGTCTTAGCTTTCGATAGTAGGCACCGCGCTGTTGAGCGATAGCTGCCCCGATAGACATCGAAGCCAAAGACCCAATAATTACCGCAAGCGTTGCCTCGGCCAAGGCGCTTGGGTTGTCTGCAAACGCGAGATTTGCCATCAGAAGTGAAACTGTGAAACCAACCCCAGCCAGACCGGAGACAGCGACATAGTCAAGCGGTGCAAGCTCAAGGCGGTCCTGCTTAGCAACAAACTGGTTCGCAATCAGTGCGAATGCGGTGATGCCCACAATCTTGCCAACCGGCAATGCGATCGCGATGCCGGTGAAGACGGAGGAGAAGCTGCCGTCGAAAGTCGGCAGGACGATAGCGACAGCGAAGAAGGCAAAGATTGGCAGCGCGACGCTATTGGTAAAGGGTTGAATCTTCGCGACCAGAGAGTGAGTGCGCTTGGCAGGAATGATCATGCCAAGAATCACACCCGCGACAGTCGCGTGAACGCCAGATTGATAGATGGCGTACCAAAGCAGCAGGAAGGTTGCGAAACGAATCCAGTTGATCGGCAACTTGGAAACTCGCTCAAACACGGCATGAACGATTGCAATCGCAGCAGCAACTGCTAGCCATTCGACCTTTACGTTGTCGGTATAGAAGATTGCGATGATGCTGATTGCAACGAGGTCATCGAAGATAGCTAGCGCAAGCAAGAAGATCCTTGCGGCCTTGGGGAGACCGGAGCCAAAGATAGCCAAGACGCCCAAGGCAAATGCGATGTCTGTGGCAGTGGGGATTGGCCAGCCATCCATGTATTCGGTTCCTCGGTTGAAGTACCAGTAGATGATCGCTGGAACAGCAATGCCGCCAATACCGCCTGCCACCGGAACCAGGGCACTGGATAGTTTTGATAGCGACCCGACGCGAAGCTCATACTTCAGCTCGAGCCCGGCAACCAGGAAGAAGACTGCCAACAAGAGATCTGATGCCCAGTGTGAAACAGAAAGCTTTAGGCCGATGGCTTCGATGCCAACGTAACTGTGCTTGAAATCCAGAAGAGATTGACCGACAGGAGAATTGGCCAGCACCAAACCAAAAATTGCGGCTGCTAGCAGCACTAGTGCGGCAGAACGTTCGCTCTTCACGGTCGCCTCCAGATCGTCGAATTCCCCCTAATTCTAATCAACCAGTCCCTTGGAAACTTTGGGTCCAGCTGTGGGCTGCCTAGAACTCGTAACGTGACCGTAACTTGAATGGACATCGCCTGAAATCTACGAGCTAGATGCTTTCACCAACGGTTGCCCCAAATGCATCGTTTTGAACTTATCGAGAGGTGGACAAAATGTTAGGTACAGGAGAAATTGCATTCGCAGTAATTTCAACGGCACTGGTGTTGCTAATGACCCCAGGACTGGCTTTCTTCTACGGCGGCCTAGTAAAGGCAAAGTCCGTGGTCAGCATGATGATGATGAGCTTTGGCTCGCTCGCCCTTATTGGCGTTCTCTGGGTGCTCTATGGCTACAGCATGTCTGCGGTCGAGAGCCCTACTGATTTCTCGGGCAACCCATTCACGAACTTCGGCCTTGAAGGCTTGGACAATGAAGGCCTCATCGGTGCGGGATACGGTGCAACCTTTGCCATCATCACCGTTGCCCTGATCTCTGGAGCGATTGCTGACCGAGCTCGTTTTGGAGCTTGGCTGGTATTCGCTGGCATCTGGGCGACACTTTCCTACTTCCCAGTAGCAGCGTGGGTGTGGGGCGGTGGCTGGATCATGGAACTGGGCACTTGGTTTGATGCACCTGAGGTCATCGACTACGCCGGCGGCACAGCAGTCCACATCAACGCAGGTGCAGC
>CAZQHT010000008.1:12051-26931 GCA_964593635.1 uncultured Aquiluna sp. | reverse complement strand
AGAGCCGACCACGGGACTCGAACCCGTAACCCCCGCATTACAAGTGCGGTGCGCTACCAATTGCGCCAGGTCGGCAACCGCCTAAATACTAATGGATTAGAAGCCTCTAGGACTCCACCGAGGATAGGCTTCTGAAATGGAAATTTGGGAAGCACTGAAGCTTGGAATGCGTCAATACGCTGTCTTTTACGGCAGAACCAACCGACCTGACTACTGGCATTTCGTCCTTGGACTTTTCGTAATTAGCACCGTGCTCTCGATTCTGGACGAGGGTGTTGGGCTTGCATTCAACGTGGCAACGCTTTTGCCATGGATCGCAGCATCAAACCGCAGATTCAAGGATGCGGGAGTGTCCCCGAAGAACTTCTGGTGGCTTGCGTTGCCGATTGTCGGCTGGGTCTTCTTTGTTATCCGCCTGACTACCCCATCCAAGAAGTAATCGACTGGGTCAAAGCTCAACTTGAAGTTTCAAAAACCAGCGCGAAAAACTGTCCTGAAGTATTCGGCGATCTCAATTCTCTGTATAGCGGGCTTTGCCCTCTACACCAACGATCAAGCCCCTCCTTTGTTGACCGACTTCTCATTTCAAGCCAATTCCGCGGAGGCGGGAAGGTATGACTTCTCAGGTCGAATCACCGATGAGCGCGGAACCTCTAAGGCCTACTTTCGCTGCATGGCTGGGGATAAAGAGCAATTTGTGCTGAATGTCGCAATGAGCGGGTCCAACCGCAACCAAGTCAGTTTTGGAGTTATCTCAAGATCTCCGCACTGGGCTGGAAACTGGAAGGGCACCAGCTACGACCTCTACTTCCAGGGCCAAACCAATTTGCCGGTGGGTTCGGAACCCAACTGCCAGTGGCAAGTAGAGCTCGTTGATTCGCTCGGCAATCAAAAGGTAGAAGAGATTAAATAGCGAACCGGGCCAAGATTGCTCTCGGCCCGGTTCTTAGTTTTTTGTTATTCGGCCATTGAGGACGAAACGAACTGAGCGAAGCGCTCAGGTGAAACTAGCTCGTCTCCGGTGTTCCAGGTGTACTGGTTACCGTTCACCAAGATTGTTGGGGTTCCAGTTACTGACACTCCCTGCTGAGGGTTGGAAAGAACAAACTCGGTGTGCTGCTGAATGTAATCGGCGAAGCTCTTCGCCTGGATGCAGCCCTTTACCTCTTCGGTGCCAGCACCCGCTTGGTTAGCGAAGTCAAACAGCTTGTTGTCGTCGTGGCCCTCTTGACCCTCCATTGGCTGGTTCTCCATGAGCAGAGCGTGGAGGTCGAAGAAGGAGTCTGGCTGGAAGTTGGCAACGCAGAAGGCTGCGTTGGCTGCTCGGGAGGAGTACTCATTCAATGAAGCACGGTCAAGGAAACTAATTGGGCGAATCTCTAGAGTTGCAGCTCCGGTGTCAACCCATGAGCGCATTTGCGCAGCATTTGGCACATCGAAGGCTTGGCAGATTGGGCACTGGTAATCAACGTAGACCACGATCTCTGGCGACTCTCCGCCAGAGTCTGGGGTCGGGGTGTTCTGAGCGGTGAAAGCCTGCAGGCCAACACCGATCTTTAGACCGCCCAGATCTGAAAGGTTCAATGGGGTCTCCTCAACAACTGGAGCCTCGGCTCGGTTGGAAGCCTCATACCAAATCACGCCGGCTACTCCACCGATGATGGCTAGAGCAACACCGACGACACTGAGCTGCAAGACAAGGCGTGAACGCTTCTCCTTCTTGGCACTCTGAGCTCGAAGTTCACGGGCCTTCTCGCGAGCTGCGTCACGCTGCTGCGAGCGGGTGGGCTTTGGATTGGATGACATTGAATTCCCTACCTGTTGGTATCAGCTTCATTACAAAGCCTTCTAATTGTAATTCGAGTGCGATACTAATTCAGTTCGCCTCTGGCAAACACCTATCACTATGGATCGTCCGGCACGTACCTGCCGGTGAAGGAGCAACAAATGGCATCAGTTTCATTTCGTAATGCAACACGAATCTATCCAGGCGGAACCAAGCCTGCGGTGGACAACCTAAACCTAGAGGTCGCCGACGGCGAGTTCCTTGTGCTGGTTGGCCCATCGGGTTGCGGCAAGTCAACCTCCCTGCGCATGCTCGCAGGTCTTGAAGAGGTAAACGGTGGTGGCATCTACATCGGTGACCGTGAAGTTACCGACGTTCCACCAAAGGACCGCGACATCGCAATGGTCTTCCAGAACTACGCTCTCTACCCACACATGACTGTGGCAGAGAACATGGGATTCGCTCTAAAGATTGCTGGAGTTAGCAAGGAAGAGCGCGCGGAGCGCGTTCTAGATGCTGCGAAGCTTTTGGACCTGGAGCCTTACCTAAACCGTAAGCCAAAGGCTCTTTCCGGTGGTCAGCGCCAGCGTGTGGCCATGGGCCGCGCAATCGTGCGTAAGCCTCAGGTCTTCCTAATGGATGAGCCGCTATCCAACCTTGACGCGAAGCTTCGCGTTCAGACTCGCACCCAGATTGCATCGCTTCAGCGCAGACTCGGCGTTACAACCGTCTACGTAACCCACGACCAGGTTGAGGCAATGACCATGGGTGACCGCGTAGCAGTTTTGAAGGACGGCGTTCTGCAGCAGGTAGACACCCCTCGCACCCTTTACGACCGCCCAGCCAACGTATTCGTTGCAGGCTTCATCGGCTCCCCTGCGATGAACCTCGTTCAGCTGCCAATCGTGGATGGTGGAGTTCAGTTCGGTGACGCAGTTCTGCCGATCTCGAGCGACATCCTCTCCAAGGCCTCCACCAAGCGCGTTACCGTCGGTATCCGCCCAGAGAAGCTATCGGTTGAGAACCAGGGTCTAGTCGTAGACGTAGACGTAGTCGAGGAGCTTGGCTCCGATGGCTTCCTATACGGTCGCGCGCAGCTGGATGGCACCGAGCAGAACGTTGTGGTTCGCGTTGACGCAATCAACCACCCGAAGGCCGGAGACCGCATTCACCTGTTGGCAGATGCTGCCTCGGTTCACGTGTTTGACGCTGAGACAGGCTTGCGCCTCAACTAGTGACACTCAATATCACAACTGCCACGGCGGAACCAGCACTACTGGATCTGCCGTGGCAGTTGCCATTAGAGGACTGGCCCAAAGAGAACATTGCGGCATTGCCCAAGGGTCTTTCTCGGCACACAGTTCGATTTGCCCACCTTGAGGATCACGTGGTCGCGATCAAAGAGACCCTCTTTGATCTTGCCAAGCGTGAATACGACATGCTCCGCAGGCTCGAGAAACTCGATGTTCCATGCGTGGAGCCATTTGCGATTATCAATAATCGCGAAGACGTAAACGGTGAGCCCCTGCCTGCCGTGCTCATCACCCGACACCTAAAGTTCTCGCTCCCCTATAGGGCCATGTGGTCGCAGGGGCTAAGGGAGCAAACCGCTAATCGCCTAGTCGATGCCCTAGCTCTACTTTTGGTGAGGGTTCACCTGGTCGGATTTTTCTGGGGCGATGTGTCGCTCTCAAACACTTTGTTCCGCAGAGATGCCGGACGCTTTGCCGCCTACCTCGTAGATGCCGAAACCGGTCAGCTCTATGACTCGAGGCTTTCAAACGGTCAGCGTGAGAACGACCTAGAGATTGCCAGGGTAAACATCGCTGGCGAGCTTATGGACCTCTTGGCTTCGGGTAAGGCAGTTGACATCGACCCAAATGCAGTGTCACAGCGCATCGTCGATAAGTATCACGAGCTTTGGAAAGAGCTAACGGCGGTGGAAGTCTTCGATGCCTCAGAACGTTGGCGAATCTCGAGACGTGTGAAGCGACTGAACGATTTGGGCTTCGACATCGAAGAGCTTTCGATGGTGGCTGACGCTGCTGGTCACACCGTAAAGATTCAACCCAAGGTGGTTGATGCCGGTCACCACGCCAGAAGGCTTTTACTTCTAACCGGGTTGGATGTTGAAGAGAACCAAGCCCGCCGGCTACTCAATGACATCGATAGCTACAAGCTAGCCAATGCTCGAGTGGGAGCAGACGAAGAGGTGCTGGCACACGAGTGGCTGAGCAATGTTTACGAACCCGTAATCACTGCCATCCCTGCGAACTACACGGGAAGGCTAGAGCCTGCCGAGATTTTCCACGAGGTGCTCGAGCACCGCTGGTATAAGTCGGAGAACGAGGGCAAGGACATCCCGCTGATCGACGCGGTTCGCTCCTACGTAAACGAAGTCCTTGCGCTGAGGCGAGATGAAGAGGCTTTGATTTCCCCAACGACAGAGTCGATAACTTTTGCCGAACCAATTCCCTCAGGAACGATCGTCGTGGATGAGGATGAGGAAGGCGACTGGCGGGATAAGGTCTAGGCGCGCATCGCTGCGATTTGGTAAAGCGCAACGCTCGCGGCAATGCCGGCATTCAAAGACTCGGTAGCACCTGAGATTGGAATCGAGACCACCTGGTCACAGTTCTCCTGCACCAACCTAGACAAGCCCTTACCTTCTGAACCCACCACTACAAGCAGTGGCCTATCGGCAAGCTGAAGATCTGGCAGGGAAACGTCGCCATCGCCATCAAGGCCGATGACAAAAAGACCACGCTGCTTGTATTCCTTGATTGCCTGGTTCAGGTTCGAGGCCAAAGCAACTGGGATTCTTGCGGCAGCGCCGGCACTGGTCTTCCATGCGGCAGCGGTAACGCCAACGCTTCGTCTCTGCGGTAGCACAACTCCGTGAGCACCAAAGGCGGCTACCGAGCGAATGATCGCTCCAAGGTTTCTGGGGTCAGTGATGCCATCCAGGGCAACCAAAAGCGGAAGCTGTGAGACGCTGAGCGCGCGGTCCAACAACTCCATCGGGTGCTTGTAGTTGTATGGCGGCACCTGGAGTGCGATGCCCTGGTGAACCGAGTCGCCACCGGTCATGCGGTCGATCTCTTGGCGCGTTACCTCTGAAAGAGGAATGCCCCGGCTGTTGGCGATAGCCATCGCCTCTTTGACTCGATCATCCATCTCGATGCGCTGAGCGATGAAGAGTGCGGTAGCTGGAATCTTGGCTCGCAGCGCCTCGGCTACTGAGTTTCGACCGGAGAGCACCTCACCAGAGATTGCCCTAGAGCCCATGCCGGAGCGGCCTGCAACAAACTCGCCTTTGCGCACTGGCTTGCCGGTTGGCTTTGCCTTGGCGGCCAGCTCAGCCTTCTTGCTCCTGTAAGCCTTGTGATATGGACGGTCTTCTGCCTTGGGAGTTGGGCCCCTGCCCTCAAGTGCCTGACGGCCGTTGCCACCGGAGCCCTTGATTGCGCCCTTTTTGCCCTTTGCAGCGCCTGGTCTACCTGGTTTAGCCATTAGTTCACTTTCCAGTGTGTGTTGTCTGAAGAATCGGAGAGTTCTATCCCGCTGGCTACTAGCCGATCGCGGAGCTCATCAGCACGAGCATAGTCCTTGTTCTCTCTGGCTTGATTTCGCTCAATGATCATGGAGCGGATTAGCGCGTCAAGAGCAGCGTGTTCTTTGGAATTGCCAGAACCCCAGTCGCTCGGAGCCAATCCCAATACGCTCAGCATGCCCAGCACCTCAGAGGCTCGCTTGGTGGCTGCCTCAGTGTTGCCTGAATCCAAATCACTATTGCCCGCTCGAACGCTCTCATGCAAGACCGCGAGCGCCGCTGGGATGTTCAGGTCTTCATCCATCTCACGCTCAAACTCGGCAGGAAGTGCACCCTTGGCCACCTCAGCTTCGCGGCTTGCTCGCTCCAGGAATCCATTGATGCGGTCCAGGGCAGTCTGAGCCTCCTGGAGAACTGAGGGCTGATAGTCCAGGCTCGAGCGATAGTGGGCGGAAAGAAGGTAGTAGCGAACAGCCTGTGGGCTTGCTAGCGCAAAAAGATCACTCGAGGAAACCGAGTTTCCCAAGGACTTTGACATCTTCTGTCCAGAGGTGGTGACCAGGCCGTTGTGAAGCCAGAAGTTAGCAAACTTGTGGCCGGCTGCCTGAGATTGAGCTAGCTCATTCTCGTGGTGAGGGAATCGAAGATCTAACCCTCCGCCGTGGATGTCGAACTGCTCCCCCAGGTAATGGGTTGCCATAGCTGAGCACTCGATGTGCCAGCCTGGGCGACCCTTACCAAACGGAGTTTCCCAGCTTGCGGTTTCTGGGTCAGAGCTCTTGTGAGCCTTCCAAAGTGCAAAGTCTTGGGCTCGCTTTTTGTCCGAAGACTTTGCCTCGGACTCCATGTCCTCTGGCTTTTGATTCGTGAGCTCGCCATATTGTGGCCAGGACTCCGTGTCGAAGTAAACATTCGCTGAACCATCTAGAGCTTGGTATGCGTGGCCCTTAGCAATCAGAGTCTCGATCAGCGCAATCATCTGAGGAATGTGACCGGTTGCTCTTGGCTCATGGGCTGGCAGCTGAATTCCGAGGGTTCTATAGTCCGCGGCAAAAACCTGCTCGTTTTGATAGGCAAGCGACCACCAGTTTGTCTTTTGCTCGGTTGCCTTTTCCAAAACCTTGTCATCGATGTCTGTGACATTGCGCACGAGTGTCACATTCAGACCGCGGTAGCTAAACCAGCGGGTCAGCAGATCATATGCCAGGGCAGAGCGAAGGTGTCCAATGTGAGGTGCGGACTGAACTGTTGGCCCGCAGACATAGAGCGAAACCTGACCGGCGCGTAGCGGGGTGAAGTCTCTCAATTCACTTGAGCGGGTATCGAACAGCTTCATGCTCAAAAGCCTAACTACGCTCGCGCAGCAGAGCGGTTGCCACGGCCGCTACACCTCGGGCATCTGCCAAAAAACCAAGCCCGTCAGTAGTGGTTGCAAGCACCGAAACCGGTGCTCCAACCAAGCCAGAGAGCTGGGTTTGTAGCTCCGACCTGCGAGGGCCAATCTTTGGCTTGTCTGCGATCACCTGGACTGCAACGTTTACCGGCTCGTACCCGGCATTGGCAACCAATTCGAGGGCTCCACGAATAAAGACAGCCCCCGAGGCTCCTGAGTACTCAGGTCGGTCAACACCGAAGTTGGAACCTATGTCTCCCAACCCAGCTGCACCCAGCAGGGCGTCCACGATTGCGTGGGCGACCGAGTCGCCATCGGAGTGCCCCTCGAGTGCAGGAAGCTCAGGCCAGGTCAGGCAGCCCAGGGTGAGGGTTCCTGACTCCGAAAACTGATGTGCATCGGTGCCGATGCCCGTTCTTGCGCTCCCGAATCGAAGCTTTGCCCAATCTAAATCTGCCGGGGTGGTGAGCTTTAGGCCAAGATCTGAACCTGGAACTGTTCCAACCGAAAAGCCAGCAGCTTCCATCAAGGCTGACTCATCTGTGAAATTGCCCTGGGTGCTAGCGAGGGTCTGTTTTAGTGAGTCAGCGTGGAAACCCTGCGGGGTTTGCGACTTCACCACCGAAGATCGATCAACCGTTCCCACCACAGTTTTTCCAGCCACCGACTTCAAGGTGTCTGAAATTGTCAAAACCGGAATCACGCACTCGAATTCATCGAGAGCAGCCTCCACCTGGGTAAAGACCGAGGCCGGCATGAATGCCCTTGCCACATCGTGGACCAAAACCTTGGGCTGGGTGACCTTGGTGAGTCCATTTGAAACCGAATCCTGGCGAGTCTCGCCGCCAGCAACTACATCGAGTGATTTGAAGTCTAAGGTCATTGAGATGGAGCGGTAGCTATCCATGAGATCAGGATGTGCCACGACTACCAACTGGGCTGGGTTGAATAGTTTCACGGCAGATAGGGCGTGTTCGAAGAGCGTCTTGCCGCCTATTGAAGCTTCGGCTTTTGGAACCCCGAGACCTAAGCGCTCGCCTTTGCCGGCAGCAACTAGAACCACCGAGGTACTCACGGTTAGGAGGCCAAAACCTTGTCTAGCTCAGCTCCGGCCTTCTCTTCATCGACCTTGCGAGCAAGTGCTAGCTCTGAGATAAGAATCTGGCGGGCCTTCGCAAGCATGCGCTTCTCTCCAGCTGAGAGGCCGCGGTCCTGGTCTCTGCGCCATAGATCGCGAACAACCTCAGAAACCTTTACAACATCACCGGATGCAAGCTTCTCTAGGTTTGCCTTGTAGCGCCTAGACCAGTTGGTTGGCTCCTCGACAAACTCAGCACGCAACACATCAAAAACCTGCTTGACGCCCTTCTTGTCGATGACGTCGCGAACTCCGACCATTTCAACATTGGCGGCTGGAACCTGGATGATTAGGTCGCCTTGCGCAACCTTGAGCCTTAGATAAGTTTGAGTTTCTCCACGGATGGTCTTCTCAGACACTTCAATGATTTCTGCTGCTCCGTGATGCGGGTAAACAACTGTCTCGCCAACTTCAAACTTCATGAACTACTTTCGGCTTCAAAAGGCTCAATTTACCACAGAAGAGCGCTTTTTCCTAGGCTAGACTTGGACCCAATTGGCCCATGGAGGACCTTTGAAGCTCAAGAAATTCACTGCTCTGGCAACAGTTGCACTTGCTACCGTTGCACTTTCCGGTTGCTCGCTGTCAAGAGACATCGCCTCCCTGGATATGTATGCCCCAAGCGATGGCGTTCAGCTGGACATCGAGCAGCTAAAGGCTCGCAACGTGATGTTCGTGAAGGGCACCAGCGGAAACGCTGTCCTCATCGGATCGTTTGTGAACTCCGGCACCCAGACCATCACCGCAACCATCCAGACCGAGGATGCAAACGGCGAGGTAGTGCGAGTTGCATTTGAGGTTGGTGCAGGAAAGAAGTTTGACCTGGGCTACAACGGCACCGAAGGTGTCGTTATGCCACTCAAGGGAATCCCTGGCTCTATTCACCCTGTTTACCTGGCGGGTAGCTCAGACCCGATTGAGATGAATGTCCCAATTCTTGACGGAACCCTTGCGGAGTACCGCCCGTTTGTTGAGTCGCTGAACTAAATCTCGAACTTGTAGCCAAGACCGCGAACGGTCTGAAGCAACTTTGGTCTCGAGGGATCTTCTTCAATCTTTGACCGGATGCGCTTTACGTGCACATCCAAAGTCTTGGTGTCACCGAAGTAGTTTGAACCCCAAACTCGATCAATAATCTGGCCTCTGGTGAGGACGCGATTCACGTTCTCCATTAGCAGCTCAAGCAGTTCGAACTCTTTGAGTGGCATTTGAATCTGAGTGCCGTCGACAGTCACGGTGTGACGCTCGATGTCCATCACCACTGGGCCGGCCCGAAGCATGCCCTGCTCCGCGTGCACTACCTCGCGGCCTCTGCGCAAGACCGCCTTCATGCGGGCCAAAAGCTCCCTGGTCGAGTATGGCTTGGTCACGTAGTCATCCGCTCCCAGCTCAAGCCCAACCACCTTGTCGATCTCGGCATCCTTGGCGGTGAGCATGATGATCGGGACCTCAGAGCTGGTTCGAATCTGGCGGCATACCTCGTTGCCAGAGAGACCCGGAAGCATCAGATCCAGCAGGATCAAGTCCGGGTTATGGCTCTGAAATAGGGCGAGTGCAACATTGCCGTCCTCTGCCTCTACGACGTCGTAGCCCTCTTTTTGAAGCAGATAAACCAGAGGTTCGCGAAGGTTTACCTCGTCCTCAACTACCAATACTCGAGTCATTTAGTCTCCCTTGTGTGCTGGAATGCGGATGGTAAATGTGGAGCCAACTCCAGGTTGCGAGAAGAGCTTTACCTCTCCTCGGTGGTTTGCTGCTACGTGCTTCACGATTGCCAAACCGAGGCCAGTGCCGCCGGTTTCGCGAGATCTGGATGGATCTACTCGATAGAAACGCTCAAAGATGCGCTCCTGCTCGGATTCTGGAATGCCCAAGCCAGAATCGGTGACCGCTACCTCGGCAACCGCATCCACAAGCTTGACTCCGATACCAACCTGAGTGCCGGGCTCTGAGTAAACGATTGCGTTCTCGATTAGGTTTCGCACGGCGGTGGTCAACATCTCGTAGTCGCCCAGAATCCGAATACCTTCACCTGAATCGGCTGCAAGACGAATATTGCGCTTCTCTGCCAGCACCTGGTTTCGTTCGACAGCGTCGGTAACGACCGCTCCAAGCTCAATTACCTTGGCATTCTCAACATTGCCCGCACCTTGAACTCTGGAGAGCTGCATGAGCTCCTGAACCAGGTTGGCGAGTCGCTGACTCTCTCGAATCAGAGAGTCAGAGAACTTATCGATTGCCGCAGGGTCGTCTTTTGCCCCCTGCAAAGCTTCGGCCAACAACCCAATTGCACCGATCGGAGTCTTGAGCTCGTGGGAGACGTTTGCGACAAAGTCGCGACGAGTTTCTTCCAGCTTCTTTGACTCGGTGCGGTCATCCACCAGCAGCATCACGTAGGTGTCGGCAAACCTAGCTGCGGTGGCATGCACCCAGACGGTCTCCTTGCGAAGGCCAGTCTCAAGGTCAAAGTCCTCAGTTACCGCACCGGATTGCTCCCTGGCGCGATCAGCGAGCTTGACCAGGTTTGCGTGAATTAGGCGGCGGTTTTGAACCAGCCCGAACTGAATCGCCCCTGGAGAAGCTCGCAGAACGTTGTTCTGGGCATCCAGCACGACACCTGCGGTTGCGATGACATCGACCACCTGAGATGCGACCTGCTCGAAGGCATCAAACTGAGTGTCTGATTCCTCGGACTTGCGCGACCAAAGGGCCATGTCTCTCCACCTCGTCATGTTCACCAGGTTAACAGCAAACAATTAGTCTTACACTATTGAGAAGAGACACCCGGCGCATTGCAGTTAGCCGCTGATTGGCTACAAATTCAGCAAATGTTTGCTTTGTGGCTCAAAGATGTATGCACACAGAGAAATGAGGGGCCATGCGCGAAGTATTCAAGCAAGAGCTGACTGAAGTCCAAACCCGACTGGTTGAGCTAGCAGCATCTGCAGAGGCAGTAATGAGCAAGGCTTCCAGAGCATTTCTAAACTCCGACGTAACACTTGCGGATGAGGCACTTGCGCTTGCAAGTGCGAACGAGAACCGCGCCCTTGACCTTGACGAGCTCGTACTAAAGGTTTTGGCAACTCAGTCCCCTGTAGCACGCGATCTAAGAATTTTGGTTTCAGCACTTCGAATGAGTGCCTCTATCGAGCGCATGGGTTCACTTGCCTCTCACATTGCGGCCATCGCCCGCTACCGCTACCCAGGCAACGCAGTTCCTGAATCGCTCAGGCAGACATTTGAGGACATGGCGCGTCTCGACCTGGAGCTAGCGACAAAGGCCATCAAGCTACTGGGAAACACCGACCTAGACCTAGCCCGTGAAATTCAGGCTCAGGACGAGGCGGTTGACCGCCTCCACCGCAAGGTATTCGACACTGTTTTGGCGCCGGACTGGAAGGAGAACGCAATGTTCACCGTTGATGTGACTCTTGCCTCCCGCTACTTCGAGCGATTTGCAGATCACGTGGTCGACATCTCCTCCAAGGTCAGCTTCTTGCAGACCGGCGATTGGGTTGACAGCCAATAATTTGTATCAAGCAAAAATCCCCAGACTTTAGTCTGGGGATTTTTCTTTTTGGCTACTTTTTTCCCTGGTTGGCAACTGCTGCTGCTCCAGCTGCAGCTGCAGCTGGGTCGAGATACTCTCCGCCAGGAACCAGTGGCTTGAGGTTTGAATCGAGCTTGTAGTGAAGCGGGATTCCGGTTGGGATGTTGAGCTCGGCAATGTCATCGTCGGAGATGCCATCCAGGTGCTTCACTAGAGCTCGCAGTGAGTTGCCGTGGGCCGTGACCAAAACTGTTTTGCCACTTCTGAGCTCTGGGGCAATCGCCTCATCCCAGTAGGGCATCATTCGAACTAGAACATCCTTGAGGCACTCTGTCTTTGGGACATCGCCTCTGAGATTCGCATAACGCTCATCGTGGGCCTGGGAGTATTCGTTGTCGTCGGCAATTTCAGGCGGCGGAACATCAAAGCTTCTTCTCCAGGTTTGGAAAAGGTCGGGTCCGTACTTGGCCAAGGTCTCGGCCTTGTCTAGGCCCTGAAGCGCTCCGTAGTGACGCTCATTTAGGCGCCAAGAGCGAATTGTTGGAATCCAGTTGCGATCGATCTGGTCAAGTGCGATGTGAGCAGTGTTGATGGCTCGCTTGAGCACAGAGGTAAATAGCACATCTGGCTTCAGTCCTGACTCGGCCAGAAGCTCACCGGCTCGCTTGGCCTCGGTTCGACCCTGATCGCTCAGATCAACATCCACCCATCCGGTGAAGAGGTTGGCCTGGTTCCAGACGCTGTTGCCGTGACGAAGAAGGATGAGGTTGTAGGTCATGGGTGAAGTTTAGTCAACCTGTGGAAGGAGCTTCCGAGCAGTAGCACTATCAATTCCTGCAGCCTCGCAAAGGTCCACGACCATGGGCCTGAACTGCATGAGTACCGAGACCTCAGAAATAGTGAGAGCGCCCGGGAAGGTTTTAGGGTCGAGCTCCTTGATTAGCTTTGACAGATACTTGCGAGCTTTTTGGGCAATCGAAAAATCATCCGCAGAAGTTTCAATCAACTCCACCGCAAGCAGAACCTTCGAAGCCAAATCAGCAAGGGCTGGTCTTGGCTTTCCATCTCGAACCAGGTAATCCACTCTTCTGGCAACCACCCTCAGATTTCTAGTAGCCAAATCCATACCTTCGAGAACCACCTGCTGGGCAGCAATTTCTTTGGATGCCCACCGATAAAAGGGGGAAATCTTTGAAATTGCGGTAGCGCTTTCAAGGGAGCCTCGCCAGTTGTCCACGATTGGCTGGGTTTGCCTAATCCGACCCAGCGCTCGGTCGGCCAAGTCCTCGTCGGGCCTGAGCAATACCGACCGCACATCTTGCAGGGTTTCTTTAAAGGCCGTGAAAAGTGCGGTCGAGTCTCTCCTAGAGAGCTTGATCGGGTTTCTCGGCATTAGAGCGGTGAAGGCGAGCGCAACCAAGCCACCAATCACGCCGTCAATCGCGCGTGCAAATACTCCACCGGATGGCTCTTGCAAAAGCTGAACCAGAACGGCCTGCAAGGTGACGGTGAGTGCAAAGGCAGGGTTTGCGGAGATAAGCCTTGCAACCAGCAGCGCTGAGCCGATTGCAACAAACAGCTGAATCGGACCGCTGCCAAAGCTCAAAAGCAAGAGCTCGCTCAGCGCAATGCCGAAGACCATCGCGATAGCGGTGGTTAGAACTCGATCGGGCCTGGTGTCGCGACTAAATCCCAGCGAGGAGATTGAGACGGTCACTGCCAGAAGCGGAACCGGGTGGTTGAGCCCGAAGCGAGCAATCAGATAGGCGGTTGTGGCAGCCAGCACAATCTGCGCGATTGTCCAGATCGAATCTCTGATTCGACCCCAGCCGCCTTTGAAGCTGAAAATCACTTGCGGCCGCTGAGCTTGAAGGCTGCAGGCCTTGGGAGGTTGGCAGCCTTGCCTGCATCGTGAGGAACTAAAACCTGCTGGGTGGCTTGGTATCTGTTCTCGCCAACTGCGATTGAAAGATCAAGGTATGGGGTCACCCGAGAAACCAGGGCCAGTGCGATCGATCCGAGCTCATAGTGCAGGGCTCCAGCCAGAACTTTCCCAACCTCTTTATCTCCATAGAAGACGGCTTCGCCGGGGTTAGCAAGCACGTCCCCCTGCTCAAGGTGAAGAACAATCAGGCGGCGAGGTGGGTGACCTAGGTTGTGGATTTTTGCCACAGACTCTTGGCCCCGGTAGCAACCCTTCGATAGGTGTACCGCTGATGCAAGCCAGTCGAACTCGTGGGGCAAGCTCTTATCATCGATATCGGAAAGCTCAGGCCTGCCAGCAGCAATTCGAAGTGCCTCAAATGCCATGAGGCCAGCCCGTTCGATCTCAGGCAGTGAGGTCAAGAGGTATTCACGATAGGGAAACTCTGCCCGATCTGCTGCATACCTAACTGAGCCCTTGGGCTCATGGGAGAAGCCATCCACCCAGCACGGGGCATCCAGCTCTAAGTCTCTGAATGCTCCAACCACCAAGTACTCGGGGGTTGTGATCGAAACTTTGGTCCTAAAGACCATCTTGCTCAGCCACTGCAGTAGTGCTTCGCTACTGAGTTGACTGGTGATAATCAGGCAAGAGGTTTCAGTTGCGATGATCTTGAGCTGAAATTCAACATGTCCGTTTGGGGTCAACAGAAGTGACTCGGTGGAATCTCCAGGGGCAAGGTTCAAGATGTTCTGAGAGGTAAGGGAGTGCAGCCACTTCTTGGCCTCTTCACCTGATACCTCGATGACCGATTGGTCCTCCCGCAACACAATTGCTTCACCTTCGGCAAGCTTGCGCTGCTCGGCTAACGGGTTGCCGAAGTGTTGATTACTCAACTCGTTCCAATCTTGCAGAGGCATGGGACTTTAGAGACTCCCCGAGGGCGGCCATGTCCCAAGCCCAAAGCAGTGCACCTTCGACCAAACCGAAGATTCTGGTTGCGGAGTTGTATTCCTTGGCATTTGGTGATCGCATAACGGCGTCAGTTGCTATGTCTACTCGAGCACCTTTGATCTGACCATAGTAGAGCTCTGCGACGCCGTTTGGAGAAACAATGAGCGCTTCGATATCGAAGCCACCGTTTTTGTTTCGGTGGAGCTCTAAGTCTTCTCTCACGCTCAATACCTGCTGGCCATCTGAGGGTAAGAAGCCAGGACCCGCATCGGATGAATTCGCAGTTCTCGAAAGGCTCCAGAAGCCTCGCTCCTGAGCAAGCAGGTCGCCCTGCTTATCAGTCACATCCGATAGGAACTCAAGCTTGCCGTTTGGGTGAGGAACAAAGCTCATGGTTTGGAAGAACTCGGTTTCCGCCGCTTCGCCTGCGATTGGGTAATTGATTACACCGCTGCCGCGCCATGAACCCACTAAGAAGGTGAAGGGGGTCAGCTCAATTGGAAGGTCGTCGGGAATGACGAACAATCTAACGCTGCCCCTTGAAAAGCCTAAAAACAACGAGGGCTGAAATTGCACCGATAG
>CAZQHT010000008.1:0-11951 GCA_964593635.1 uncultured Aquiluna sp. | reverse complement strand
TAACGCTGCCCCTTGAAAAGCCTAAAAACAACGAGGGCTGAAATTGCACCGATAGCTGCGGTTGCGAGAACCAACATTCCGGTGAAGAAGATTTCGATTGCGAGAAGCATGTTTAGATTCTAACTCAGCAAAACCCAGAGGGTCAGTACTCCCAGGATGGCAAAACTACCAGCTGAAACATAGACCTGCTGGCGCACAGTGTCCTTAGCTTTTGCTGACACTAGATGCTCAATACTCACCAGTGCAATTGATGCTCCGGCAAGACCTGCAAAAACCGTGTAGATCTCCTGGGTTTCCAGATTGATCACTGAAAAGACACCAACTAGTGCCACCCCAAGCCAGATTGCGATGATCTGGAACCACTGCTTACTCACAGGGCCCACTCTATCCGCACTATCATTCAAGAATCTGGAGGGTGCGATGGCGTCGGTTTTGTTTATCACCGCTGCCTCTGACGCGCCTGTCCCGCAGATGGAAATCCTCGGGCACTCAATTCGGCAAATTGAAATGGATGCAGCGCAATTAGCCGCTGCACCTCGGCACGACCTGACCGTGCTGGACTGCCGGGGCAATTTGCTGCAGGCCAAGGCAATGGCCAGGATTTTGCAGGCTGCCGGTTGGCAGATCCCCATCATGCTGTGGATTGATGAGTCCGCGCTGGCCGCAATGAATTCAGAGTGGGGCATGCGGGACTTCCTGCTCGCAACTGCATCGATTGCCGAGATAGATGTTCGAATCAAGCTGGCCCTTGGGTCACAGGTTTCGGGAACCGTCGTGAAGAACAACACCGGATTGGTGATCGATGAGGTGAGCTACACCGCGAAGATCAACGGCCGCACTCTGGATTTGACCTTCAAGGAGTTTGAGCTGCTTCGCCATCTCAATGACAACCCAGGGCGAGTTTTCTCAAGAGAGCAACTACTCAGTGAAGTCTGGGGTTATGACTACTTTGGTGGCACGAGAACCGTCGATGTTCATGTCCGAAGACTCCGTGCGAAGCTCGGAGAACACGAGTCGCTCATCGGAACCGTAAGAAACGTTGGCTACCGCCTAAACCCCGAGGGAACTAGCGAGGACTAAAGAATTTACTTTCCATCCTTGACGCAGGTGGGAAGATTGGTGCTATGTCTGAAGAAACCACGGCGATCTTTCGCCCCGACTCGCAACCCGATCTGCCTGCAGATCGATTCTTGGACCGCGAGCTGAGCTGGCTGGATTTCAATCAGCGGGTGCTGGAACTGGCCGAGGACGAGTCCATTCCGCTGCTGGAGCGAGTGCACTACCTCAGTATCTTCGCCTCAAACCTCGATGAGTTCTTCATGGTTCGCGTTGCATCACTAAAGCGCAGGGTTGCCACCGGGATTGCGGTGCAGTCGGCTTCCGGCAACAGCCCTCAGGAGATTTTGGTGCAAATCTCCAACAAGGCCAAGAAGCTGCAAACGCGTCACGCCGAACTCTTTAAGGACCAGATCGAACCTGCCCTTGAGGGCCACGGCATCAAGGTCGTGCGCATCTCCACCTTGAACCAAACCCAAAAAGACAAGCTGCACGATTACTTCGCCAGCCAGGTCTTTCCAGTTCTGACCCCACTCGCGGTTGATCCCGCGCACCCCTTCCCCTACATCTCTGGACTCTCGCTAAACCTGGCGGTGGTATTGCAAAACCCAACCAGCCAGACCGAGCACTTCGCCAGAGTCAAGGTGCCACCGCTACTGCCACGATTTGTCGCGGTCGAGGGTGAACCAAACACTTACGTGCCGCTGGAAAACCTCATGGGCGAGTTCCTCGGAGAGCTTTTCACCGGCATGAATGTGGTTCAGCACCATGCTTTCCGCGTCACCCGAAACGAAGATCTTGAGGTTGATGAAGAGGAGGGAGAAAACCTTCTGATTCAGCTAGAAAAGGAGCTGTTGCGCAGACGCTTTGGACCTCCGGTCCGCCTCGAGGTTGCCGAGGACATTGCTCCAAAGGTTTTGGACCTCTTGATGCGTGAACTTGATATTGAAAACCAAGACGTCCACATGCTGCCCGAGCCTCTTGACCTTCGAAACCTCAGCTCAATTGCATTTTTGCCTATCAAGGCACTGCACTTTGAAAAGCACCAGGTCACGACTAACCGCTACCTGGAGGCAGAGGAGGATGAGGCCACCGACATCTTTGCCTCGCTCCGCGAGCGTGAGGTTTTGGTTCACCACCCCTACGAATCTTTTGCAACCTCAGTTCAGGCATTTTTGGAGCAGGCTGCTGCCGACCCACACGTTCTTGCCATCAAGCAGACTCTTTACCGAACCTCTGGAGACTCACCGATTGTCGACGCGCTGATCGACGCAGCCGAGGCTGGCAAGCAGGTTCTGGCTCTGGTGGAGATCAAGGCTCGTTTTGACGAACAGAACAACATCGGCTGGGCCAGAAAACTAGAGGCTGCCGGCGTGCACGTGGTCTATGGAATCGTGGGCCTGAAGACCCACTGCAAGCTCTCGCTGGTGATTCGCCAGGAGGGTAATCAGCTGCGCCGCTACTGCCATATTGGAACTGGAAACTACAACCCCAAGACTGCTCGTTTCTATGAAGACCTTGGGCTACTCACCTCAAGACCAGAGGTTGGCGAGGACCTGACCAAACTCTTCAACCAGCTTTCTGGCTTCGCATCAGAAACCCAGTACTCCTCCCTGCTGGTATCGCCGGTCGGTGTCCGCGAGGGTCTTGCCTTCAGAATTCAGCGTGAGATTGAGCACAAGCAGGCAGGAAAGCCAGCCAAGATCCGATTCAAGATGAACTCGCTGGTTGATGAGCAAATCATCGATGAGCTCTACAGGGCCTCAATGGCTGGGGTTGAAATCGATGTCCTCGTTCGAGGCATGTGTGCACTCAAGCCTGGCGTTCCGGGACTATCCGAGACCATCAGAGTGCACTCGGTGCTGGGCCGTTACCTAGAGCACAGCCGCATCTTCTACTTCGAAAACGCTGGAGACGCTGACATCTTCATCGGCAGTGCAGACATGATGCACCGAAACCTAGACCGCAGAGTGGAAGCGCTGGTGAGGATTACTCAGCCAGATCACATCAAGGAGCTCAAAGCGCTGCTGGACCTTGGAATGAGTGATCAGGTTTCACTCTGGAACCTCAATAGTGAGGGCGCTTGGATTCGCTCCACCCACAACGAGGCTGGAATAAGACTTGCTGATATGCAAGACGAGCTCATGGCTCGCACCCTTGTGAAAAGACGAAGCCGCTAATGACGATTTTTGCGGCTGGAATTTTGTGTTGGAGAGAAAAAGGTTCCGACATCGAAGTGCTACTTGTGCACCGGGAGTATTACAACGACTGGAGTTTCCCAAAGGGCAAGCAAGATCCCGGTGAGCTTCTTCCCGAGACAGCCGTGCGGGAGGTTTACGAAGAAGCTGGCCTCAAGGTAAAGCTCGGGCGAAAGCTGTCCATCATCCGCTACTTGGTTGGGGATGAGGAAAAAGAGGTCCACTACTGGGCATCAAAAGTCCGCTCGAGTGCAACAAAAAAGCAAGAGTTCAAAGCCAACGAAGAGATAGCAAAAATCGAGTGGCTGAGTTCAAAGAAAGCGCTGACTCTTCTGAGCTATGACCATGATCGTCAGCTCTTGATTGAAGCGTTAGAGCTAAATTCCAAAAAGGAACTTGAAACGCGGGCACTGATTGTGCTGCGCCATGCGAAGGCAACCCAACGATCAGACTGGAAGGGCGAAGAGGCCAAGCGCCCCTTGCTACCGGAGGGCCAAAAACACGCCAAGGCCCTGATTCCAGTGCTCGCTGCATACGGGCCGAAGGTTTTGATTACATCCCCTTGGAAGCGCTGTAGAGACACTGTTGTCCCATACGCGAAGTGGGCAAAGAAGACTCTGGTCGAGCGCGGTCAGCTAACTGAACGCTCCACTAAGCGAAGCCCATTGAGCACCAAGAAAGTAGTGCAGCACCTACTTGGAGAATCTAAGTCGGGACTTATCTGCACCCACCGTCCAGCTCTGCCAAGCGTTTTGGAGCCGCTTGCCGGCTCTGCCCCAAAGGAGCTGAGACAGCAGGTTTTGGATGCGGCTGCCCTTCGACCTGGAGACTTCGTGGTTTTGCGACTGACCCTAGGGGCTAAGCCCAAGGTGGTTGGAGTCGAGCATTGCTTAGCTGCGCCTGCCGAGTAACGTTTGACACAGGAACAACCGCCAAGCCAAGAGGGTTGAGTAGCTCATGATCAAGACCGTAACTCAGGACCTACCAGCGCTAAAGAACGCCAAGGGCAAGCCCGCCAAGGTTTTGGTCACCGGAGCAACCGGCTACATCGGCGGAAGGCTGATTCGCGAACTGCTGAGTCACGACTATCAGGTGCGAGTTCTGGTTAGAAACCAGGACAAGTTGCACGATTACCCCTGGCGCGACCAGGTCGAAGTTGTTGAGGGAGATGCGCTCGACCTAAAGGCTCTGAAGCTAGCCCTCGACGGCGTTGATCTCGCCTACTACCTGCTGCACGCGCTGATGACAGAAAAGAACTTCGAGGAGCAGGAGGCAAATCTTGCCCGGGCCTTCGGGAGCATTGCCAAGAAGGTTGGCGTAAAGAGAATTGTTTACCTGGGCGGAATGACCTCGCCGGATGACTCTCTATCTCCGCACATGGCCTCCAGGGTCGAAACTGGAGAAATTCTTCGCGCCAGTGGAGTCCCTGTTATTGAGCTGCGAGCTGGTGTCGTGATTGGCTCTGGGTCGGCTTCGTTTGAGATGCTTCGTCACCTAACCGAACGCTTGCCAATCATGGTTACCCCTAAGTGGCTGAAGAACAGAATTCAGCCCATCGCAATTCGCGATGTGCTGCGCTATCTAGTTGGATCGGCCACCATCGACCCAAAGATCACTCGCGATTTTGACATTGGTGGGCCCGAGGTTTTCACCTACATGGAGATGATGCATCGTTATGCCGAGGCAGCTGGGCTCAGAAAGCGAATCATCATTCCATTGCCAGTTCTCACTCCAAAGCTTGCATCTGGCTGGATTGGTTTGGTAACACCAGTTCCGGTGACCCTTGCCAAGCGTTTAGTTCAGTCGCTAAAGCATGAGGTTGTCGCTCGAAACGACGACATTAGGAAGTTTGTGCCAGACGCGCCCGGTGGAATGACCAACTTCAAAACTGCTGTGGAGCTAGCACTAACTCGAGTGAAGGACCTTGAGGTTGAAACCCGTTGGTCGAACGCAACCACCCCAGGTACTCACTCCGAACCTTTGCCCACAGACCCAGATTGGGCAGGTGGTTCGCTTTATGAGGACCTTCGCCGCTACACATCGGACGACTCGCAGGAAACCGTCTGGAAGCGCATCGAGGCGATTGGCGGAAACAATGGCTATTCGACCGCAACCTGGGCCTGGGAGCTGCGTGGGCTAATGGATCGCCTAATCGGTGGAGTGGGTCTTCGCCGCGGTCGCCGTGACCCCAACACTCTCATGGAGGGTGAGGCTCTCGACTTCTGGCGAGTTGAGAAGATTGACCGCCCAAACCTACTTAGGCTTCGGGCCGAGATGAAGCTTCCAGGTCTCGCCTGGCTTGAGTTCAAGACCTCAGTGTTGCCAGGCGGCAAGACCCTCATTGAGCAGCGTGCCTACTATCACCCCAAGGGTCTATTCGGCATCTTGTATTGGGCAGCGGTCTTTCCAATGCACGGGATCGTGTTTCCATCAATGGCAAAGAAGATGGCGGGACCTTCGGCTCAGAAGGCGCCCAAAAGCTAGGCTTTGCGGATGATAAAAATCCGCCTCGCTGTAGTTGCGCTACTCCTGGTTGGTTTTGTTTGGGGTGCTGCTTTTGTCCTGATGAAGGATGCCATCCAAGAGCAGCCATACATGGACTTCTTAGCCACTCGCTTCACAGTTGCCGCACTGGCAATGTTCTTGCTTCGGCCGATGGTTGCTTCAAGATTCGCGCCGGGCGATTTGAAGTATGGGGCACTCGCTGGTGTCGTGCTGGCCTTCGCCTACATCACACAGACGATTGGGCTTGAACTCACAACAGCCTCAATCTCAGGATTCTTAACCGGCCTCTACGTGGTCCTGACTCCCCTATTTGCTTGGCTACTGCTGAAGCAGAAGATTTCGCTCAAGATAGCAATCGGAGCCATGTTGGCTGCAATTGGCTTAGGCGTTCTATCCGGCGCAGCCACCACAGTTGAGTTTCAGATTGGACAAATCTGGCTGATTGTGTGTGCGGTTTTGTATGCAGCCCACATTCTGGTTCTTGGAAAGTTTGGTCAAGGCAGGGACTCGTATCGCTTTGCGATGCTGCAGATCGCTTTCGTGGCGATAGTGACCTGGGCCTTTGCGCTGGTTGATGGTTACCAAGCGCCACCAAACGGTTCGGTTTGGTTCGCGATTATTTTCACAGCCCTGCTATCCACCGTTTTCGCCTTCTGGGTTCAGACCTGGGCGCAAACCATTATTGAGCCATCGAGAGTTGCGCTACTCATAACCTCGGAGGTTATCTTCACCGCACTGTTGGCAGTCGGCGTGGGTCAAGAACCGTTAACCCTGACAATGGTGGTGGGCGGGTCAATCATGGTTGCAGCAATGCTGTTGGTGGAGTGGCCTAACTCAAAGTCCAAGTCGCTCAAGTAAATCTTGCAGCGGGCCATTGTCGTCGATCTCTTTTTGAGATCTCGCCATTGCAATCGGTAACCTGCGCCGAAGAATGTCCTCGCGAGTCTTCACATCCTCATGCCTCGCGATGTATTCAATCTCTTGAGCGGTTATGCCGAGGCCTTCAACAACCTCAGTCAACTTTGGTACTTGGGCCAGCATCTCGATAGCTCGCGGCCCCTGGCGACGCCAGGTGGAATCGGCGATCCGAGCTGCAGTCGCCTCATCCTTCGACCGGTCCAGAACCAGCTTTGAGAAGGCTGTCTTCTGGTCCTGCTCGCCCTCGCCAAACCAGTGCTTCGGCTTTGTGACAGAAAAGCCCAGCTTCTTCAGTTCCGCAACAACCTCTTGGCCAACGTTGAGGCAGTCGGTCAGCTTGCCGCCCAAGACGGTGACTACTGACTTGGAAAAATCGGTTTCGATAACGTGCTTGCGACTCAGCTGGTGCCAGTCGGCGGTTGAAGCTTGAGCTGCCTTCTCGATAACCAGTGGCCTGACTCCGCTGCGCTCCGAAATGATGTCGCTGGGAAGAATTTGGTCCCCTTCTAGCTGGGCATTGATTTGCTTCAACACGAAGTCGCGGTCGACCTGATCCACCTCGGTGCGAGGATCTGAAACACGTGTATCGGTGGTACCAACCATCGACCGGTCGCCCATTGGCAGCACATAGAACAATCTGCCCTGCTCGTCCCAGAACGCCAGCACATCATCGTTTTTTGTAATCTTCCGACCCAGGATCAGGTGAATTCCCTTGGAGAAGACCAGGCCAGCCTTGGTCTGTGAATCCAGTAGCTCAGAAACTCTTGAGGCGAATGGCCCAGCAGTGTTGATCACCGCCTTGGCAGTGACCTTTCTGGAGTAGCCTTCGGATTCCAGTGTCAAGCTCCAAACATCAGACTTGGTTGCAGCGGTTAGCTCTGTGTAGTTCGCAACCTCCGCACCCAAACGCTTAGCGTGGCGAACAAAGTCGTAGACAAACCTGGAGTCGTTGTCGGGTAGCTGAGCATCGAAGTAAAGAACTGCCTTGCGACCGGTTTTCAGAATTGGTTCGATCTGCTTGGCGCGCTTAGCGGAGTAGCTTCTCGGGGCGCTGGTTCCAAAGAGGCCAATCCCCCAGTAGAAAATGGTCCCAAAGGTTCCCAGCAATCTGCCGAAAGGTGCATCCGGACCCAGCGAAGCTAGAAAGCCCACCTCGCGAATCTGGTTTGGATAGCTGCGCATCAACTTATTTCTCGCGAGGCTGAGCTTGAAGACCAGGTAGAACTCGTAGCTCTGAAGATACTTAATCCCACCCCAAACCAAGTTGCTGGACTGCTGTGAGGTGAAGGATGCGAAGTCTGCTTTGTCAATCAGGAGAACTCTGAGGCCTGCCGCACTGGCCGCGGCAGCACTGACCGCACCATTGATGCCGCCTCCAACAATCACAAGGTCGTAATCGACGCTTTGATTGAAATTGTCTGTTTTTGATTGATTCTGTGCAATCACACTGAAAGCATAAACCAGACTTTGTAAGCTTCTGACAGGGTTTCAGAGAGGAAATTCGTGGCGATACTAGCGATTGATGCAGGCACCACCGGAGTCACCGCTCTTGTGGTGAGCGGAACCGGTGAAATTGTGGCCCGCGGCTACACCGAGTTTGAGCAACACTTTCCAGCCCCAGGGTGGGTTGAGCACGATCCCGAGCAGATTTGGGCCGCTGCACTGAGCTCTTGCCAGCAGGCGCTGAAGGCCTCCCCGATGACTCCAATCGCGATTGGTATCACGAATCAACGTGAGACTGCGGTGGTCTGGGACAGAGAGTCACTTGAGTCCCCAACCAAAGCCATTGTCTGGCAGGACCGCCGAACCGCAGATCTAACCGAGGAGCTCCAAAAACTCAACGAAGGAGACTGGATTCGACTTCGGACCGGTCTGAAGCTTGACCCCTATTTCACCTCCAGCAAGTTCCTATGGTGGAAGAAGAACCTTCCTCAGGTTTGGGCTGGAGTCGAATCTGGTAGGTATGCGCTCGGGACCATCGACTCTTACCTTGTCGCCAGGATTTCAGGTGGTGAGCTTCACATCACCGATGCCACTAACGCATCTAGAACTCAGCTGATGAACCTCAAAACCACCTCCTGGGACCCGGAGCTGCTGGAGGCTTTTGGGGTTCCACGCAGTGCACTTCCAAAGATTGTGAACAATTGGGGAAACTTTGGAAATTCAAACCCAGAACACTTTCTTGGGCTAACCCTTCCGATTACAGGAATGGCCGGAGATCAACAGGCTGCACTTTTTGGACAGTGCGGCTTCGAGGTCGGGGATTCCAAGGCCACCTATGGAACAGGCGCATTCATCCTTACCAACACCGGCTCGGAGATAACCCACTCTGATCACGGGCTGCTGGCAACCATGGCCTATCAGGATTACTCCGGCAAAAATGTCTACGCAATTGAAGGCTCAGTGTTTGTCGCGGGAGCGGCAGTTCAGTGGCTCAGAGATTCACTAAAGATTATTGAGCGCTCAAGCGATGTTGAAGCTCTGGCCCTTCAGTCTGGCTCCAGTGCAGGCGCAGTCTTTGTTCCAGCGCTCACAGGTCTAGGCGCACCCTTTTGGGAACCAGAGGCAAGGGGCTCAATTCTGGGAATCACTAGAGGGACTACCGATTCAAACTTGGCATTTGCCACCCTCGAAGCAATAGCATTCTCTGTTCAAGCTGTCCTCTCAGCTATGGAGCAGGACCTGGGTAAGCCGCTTACCGCCCTCAAGGTAGATGGCGGTGCGGCAGCAAACGACCTACTACTTCAAATCCAGGCTGACTGCTCAAAGACTGAGGTAGTAAGGGCAAAGAACCTCGAGTCAACCGGGTTTGGAGCTGCACTATTGGCTGGTCTTGGAGTTGGCATCTTCAAGTCGATTAGCGAGCTTCAGCAGCTGAATCCAGCCCAAGCTAGATTCCAGCCACAAACCGACCGCGGGGCTGAATACAGCCGATGGCTCCAAGCGATCGAAGTCACCAAAGGATTTCAAAACTAAGCTGGAGAAATGTTCGATCCGCAATCCAAGCTAGCCGCTCAGGCGCTCTCTGCTGGCTACTCTGCGGACACCATCATTAACGATCTGTCGATTAGTTTTGAAGCCGGTTCAATTACCGCAATCATCGGTGCAAATGGGGCAGGCAAGAGCTCTCTTCTCAAGGCGCTAGCTCGAAAGATCAAGGCCACATCTGGAGCAGTGCTACTTGATGGAGTCTCGATCTCCTCGCTGGCCAAAACCGAACTTGAGAGCAGTGTTGGCTTCCTCGGAACCATTCCTGCTGCAAGGAACAGCGAAACCGTCTTTGAGATGGTTGCGCGCAGTGCGATGGCAGCCAATCAGATTTCTCGAGTATCCCCAAGGCTTCGAGAAGAGATAGAAAATCTTCTCAAGAGAACAAGCCTCTCTGCCCTAGCCGATCGCAAGATCGGCGAACTGTCCTCGGGATCTCGGCAGTCAGCAGTGATTGCCGCGGCACTGGTTCGAAACCCACAGGTGCTGCTGCTTGATGAGCCAACTAACTCGCTCGATTACAGCCACCAGCTTCAGGTCATCAACCTGCTTTCCTCGCTCAAGCGCGAGCGAGGGATGACCATCGTTGCCGTGATTCATGACTTGAATTTGGCTGCCCGCTTTGCCGACAATGTCGTGATCATCAAGGAGGGCAAGATCATCGACCGGGGTTCACCCAAAGAGGTCATCACCCCGAATAACTTGGCCGTCGCATTCAACATCCTCGCGAGGGTCATCGAGGACCCAGTTGGAAAAACACCTTTGGTAATTCCAATTAGGCAGCTCGACTAAATCGCTTTTTATGTCTATCGGGTGCATACTATTTCTGTAGTTCACCAATGAAGGCGCGGTTGCTCGGCAACACCAAATACGGTTTGCGCCTATCGGTGAATGAGGGCAAGGACTGGGCCCGTCAAATAAATCGGTCGACTGTTTGGTTGTGAATTCAATGCGAGTTCTGCTCATTGGGGCAGGTGGTGTTGGCGATGCAATCGTCAAGATTGCCGCTGATCGTAATTTCTTCGAAAAACTGATTGTTGCTGACTACGCTCTCGAGCGCGCTGAAAAAAGCGTTGCTTGGGTTGCTCAGTGGCACAAGCCAGAGATTGCAGCAAAGTTTGAGGCGGATCAAATTGACGCCTCTGAACCTGCTTCAGTCGCTGCGTTGGTCAAGAAGCATCGCGCTACTCACGTGGTGAATGCTGTTGAGCCAAAGTTTGTCCAATCGATATTCCAGGGAGCCCTGGATGCCGGTGCAAACTACATGGACATGGCGATGAGCCTGAGCCACACTCACCCCACCGACCCCTACAACACCCCGGCGGAGAAGCTTGGTGACTGGCAGTATGACCGGACTAAGGAATACTCCGACAAGGGCTTGCTGGCACTAATCGGAACCGGTGCTGAGCCCGGCATCTCAAACATCTTTGCCCGCTATGCGGCAGATCACCTCTTTAGCGAGGTTGATGAGATCACCATTCTTGATGGCGGAAACCTGGTTGTGGTGAACGATGACGGTGAAGAAATCTTTGCGCCCTCGTTCTCGATCTGGACCGTGATTGAAGAGTGCCTCAACCCACCGCTGATTTGGGAGAAGGACAAGGGTTGGTTCACAACCCGCCCATTCTCCGAGCCAGAGCTATTCGAGTTCCCAGAGGGAATTGGGCCTGTGAAGTGTGTGAACGTGGAGCACGAGGAGGTCAACATGCTTCCTCGAACCTTGAAGGCAAACCGCGTCACGTTCAAGTATGGATTGGGCTCGGAGTTCATCTCAGTTCTAAAGACCCTGCACGCACTGGGCCTGGACAAGGTGAACCCGGTTTGGGTGAGAACCCGCAATGGCCGCGCTCACGTTTCACCTCGAGACATGGTGGCAGCCGTTCTGCCAGATCCAGCTTCTCTAGCTGACCGCATGACCGGAAAGACCTGCGCTGGAACCTTGGTTACAGGCAAGGGCCTAGATGGCCAGCCACGTGCGACTTACCTCTACCACGTTGCCGACACCGAGTGGACGAACAAGGAATACGACGCTCAGGCTGTGGTGTGGCAGACCGCTCTTGTGCCAGTCATCTCACTTGAACTACTCGCCAGTGGTGTTTGGTCAGGCAAGGGAGTCAAGGGTCCTGAGGAGTTTGACGCAAAGCCATTCCTAGACCTCATGCAGACTGCCTACAAGCAGAACTGGGAAGCCCAGGACCGCGATCCTGCAAACCCAAGCGTGATCTCAGAGGACTAAGAACCCAGATACGACCAAAGCCCACAAGCAAGACTTGCTTGTGGGCATTG
>CAZQHT010000007.1:26372-27636 GCA_964593635.1 uncultured Aquiluna sp. | reverse complement strand
CTGCTGAGGGCATGGAGTCACTCGCTCCAGTGCTGGTTTCCAAGCTTGGCCCAGTCACCGATTACCTATCCAAGACCGCCAAAGTGAT
This sequence comes from uncultured Aquiluna sp., assembly GCA_964593635.1. Classification (GTDB taxonomy): domain Bacteria; phylum Actinomycetota; class Actinomycetes; order Actinomycetales; family Microbacteriaceae; genus Aquiluna. The sequence continues at coordinate 27,548 of CAZQHT010000007.1, read as the reverse complement.
ACTGGTTGATCCCGAGAAGTTGGCATCTCGAGCAGAGAGCCTGGTTCAGACCAATCAAGAGTTTTTGCACGCGGCCTGGGATGCTGCCATCTCAGGTTCCGACGCTCCCATCGATCTAGCCTCCGGCGGCTTCTATGACTTCAGCCAGCTGCTGGACTTGATCTCGCAGCCGACTCTCTCGCTAAGCGCACTCAACACCGAGGATGCTTTTGAGTTGGGCCTAAGAGAAATTCCACGCTTTGGTCCGGAGGAACTCATTGAGTGGTTGGCTGATCAGCAGAAGGCGCAGCAGCGGATTGTGATTACAACCCAGGGCCATGGCACCGCGGAAAGAATTGTTGAGATTCTAGAAAAAGCTCAGCTGCCAGTGATTCTGACCGAAGCCCTGGGTAATCCTGCTGCAGAGCACATCACCGTGGTGGTTGGAAATCTTGCCCACGGTTTTGCACTTGCTGACCAGAAGTTACTTGTCCTGACCGAAGGCGAATTCTTTGGATCTGCCTCAAGTTATGTCGCACCCTCGCAGCGCAAGCTCGCGAAGCGAAGGGGTCAACAGGTTGACCCCTTGCAGCTGAAGCAGGGCGACTATGTAGTGCACGAGATTCACGGCATCGGGAGATTCAAAGAGCTGGTTCAGCGTTCCAACGGTGTTGGAAAGCGCCAGCATGCTCGCGAATACCTGGTGATTGAATACGCTCCATCCAAGCGCGGCTATCCAGGTGACTCGCTCTTTGTTCCCACCGATCAGCTCGACATGCTCACCCGATACGTCGGAGGAGAAGCTCCGGTTTTATCCAAGATGGGAGGAACCGATTGGGCTAGGGCTAAGGGCAATGCCCGCAAGGCGGTTCGAAAGATTGCGGTTGACCTGGTGAAGCTCTACTCGGCTCGAATGAAGAGTCGAGGCCACGCTTTTGGGCCAGACACACCTTGGCAGCACGAGCTTGAAGAAGCCTTTACCTTTCAGGAGACCCCAGACCAGCTGACAACAATCGAAGAGGTCAAGCGGGATATGGAGAAGGCAATCCCTATGGATCGCCTGCTCGCCGGGGATGTTGGCTACGGCAAGACCGAGGTTGCGGTTCGAGCAGCATTCAAGGCGATTCAAGATGGCAAGCAGGTGGTGATGCTAGTTCCCACCACGCTTTTGGTGAGGCAGCACCTCGAGACCTTCCA
>CAZQHT010000007.1:4741-26272 GCA_964593635.1 uncultured Aquiluna sp. | reverse complement strand
ATTCGTGAAATGTCGACTTTGGCAACCCCTCCTGAGGAGCGTCACCCGATCCTCACCTTCATCGGTGGTTACTCAGAGGCACAGGTGGCCGCGGCGATCAGGCGAGAGCTGATTCGCGAGGGGCAAGTCTTCTTTGTCCACAACCGAGTGGCGAGCATCGATAAGGTCGCTGCTGACCTTGCAAAGTTGGTGCCTGAGGCACGAATCGCCGTGGCTCACGGGCAGATGCCGGAGGCTCAACTGGAGCAGGTTGTTGTTGACTTCTGGGAGCGAAAATTCGATGTCTTGGTGTCAACCACCATCATTGAAACCGGCATCGATATCCCCAACGCCAACACATTGATTGTGGATCGCGCTGAAGGCTATGGATTGAGCCAGCTGCACCAGATTCGCGGAAGAGTCGGAAGATCCAGAGAGCGTGGCTACGCCTACTTCTTCTATGACCCTTCAAAGACCTTGAGCGAGACTGCACACGATCGACTCGCCACCATTGCAACCAATAACGAACTTGGCAGCGGCATGCAGGTCGCGATGAAAGACCTCGAAATCAGAGGTGCTGGAAACCTATTGGGAGGTGAGCAGTCCGGGCATATCGCAGGTGTTGGTTTTGACCTCTACCTCAGAATGATTGGGGAGGCTGTTGCAGAGTTCAAGGGAGAGGACATCTCATCCCCTGCGGAGCTCAAGCTCGAGCTTCCGGTCGATGCCCACATCCCAGCGGCTTATGTTGATTCCGAGCGGCTCAGGCTAGAGGCATATCACAAGCTCTCGGCAGAGTCGGGCATAAAGAGCGATCGCGGTCGTCTCGACCTGATTCTTGCTGAACTCGAGGATCGCTACGGAAAAGCCCCGGAGCCGGTAAGGAACCTGATTGAGGTGACTCACCTTCGCCAGCAGGCCAACCGACTTGGCCTGAAGGATGTAAACCTCTTGGGGTTGCAGGCAAAGTTTGCTCCGGTGTCCCTAACGGATGCCGAAGTCGTCGCGCTCAGCCACCGAATCCCAGGTTCGCGTTACCTGCAAACCTCAAAACTTCTAACACTGCCAGCCCCGACATCATCGGTTGGTGAGCCACTGCGTGATGCAGAAGTGATTGACTGGCTGTGGAAGACCTTTTCTCTTATTTTTCAGGGGCAGAAATGACAAAACTTGAGAGCTTGATTGCTACCGCCGCGCAGCTGCGAGCTCCGGGAGGCTGCCCGTGGGATGCCGAGCAAACCCACCGTTCTCTGGTGCAGTATCTGCTTGAGGAGACCTATGAGCTGATTGATGCAATCGAATCCGGCACTCGTGAGGACATCATCGAAGAGCTGGGCGATGTGCTGTATCAGGTGATTTTTCACTCAGACCTTGGGTCCACGGGAACCATGGGTGCACCCTTCGATATCGAAGATGTCGCAGAGTTTATGGAGCAGAAGATGCGCTCCCGCCACCCCCATGTTTTCGGCACAGAAGAAGAGCTAGCTCAGTTCAAGGCTGAAACCGGTGACGATGTTGTGCAGAACTGGGATAGCCACAAGAAAAAGGAAAAGCCCGGCCGCACCTCAGTGCTCGATGGAGTTCCCCAGGCTATGCCGGCACTCGCGCTAGCTTCCAAGGTCATGGGTAAGGCCGAGAAGATTGGGTTGCTGGACAACTCCGAGGCCAGCATCCCGCTTTCGAGCGAGGATGAACTTGGCAAGCTGCTGCTTGCAATTGTTGCAAGCGCCAGAGCGAATGGCCTGGACCCAGAACGAGCGCTGCGAGAAGCAACCAAGGAGCTGCAGGTTGAGATTCGTAGCTTTGAGCTCAGTGATGCAACCGACGCCGGAGTAGTTGGGCTTGCCGAATAGGTTGACGCTACTGCGGCGGCGGGGCCCCAGAATATTTGACAAGATTTCCAAGTCCAAGGGCCCGATCGCACTGCTGGATGAAAGCTTTCTGACTCCATCCCAGGGTCCAGACAGCTTCTATATTTTGTGTGCTGTGGCGGTGGATAAGTCTGAGGTGATCCACCTGCGCCGCGGACTTGAGGCAATTGCAGGTTCGGGTCGATGGCACACCACTGAGGCGGGTCGAACTAACCCCGGTCGCCAAAAGATCCGCGAGCTCGCAAGGTTGATTGCCGAATCAACACTGAGTGTCATCGCCATTGTTGACGAGCTTCCCGACGCTGATGCTTCGGGGGAGCAGGCCAGGGCCAATGCAACAAGGGCGCTCTTGGACGAGCTAGCAAAAAACTACGTTTATCTGACCGGCACCGTGGTCTATGAAAAGCGCATGCCCGGAGAAATGCGATCGTTGGATGAAAAAGTGCTGCGCCAGATTCGGGAGGGTGACTCCGAGGCGGCCAAGCTATCGATTTGGGGGATGGCATCCAAGGATGAGCCGCTGCTTTGGGCTCCAGATATTGTTGCCTGGTGCTACAGGCAGTCCTACTTCAAAAAGGATGCAAGTTTTTTCCAGGACCTCGAGCGATCCACCGCAGTAATCAGGGTTTAGCGAAGTTGAGCGAAGGTTTCTTCGAACTGCGAGAAGCTCTCGTCCAAAACAACTGAAGGGTGTCTTGGGTCATCGGTTTGTGCCCACCAGGTGAGAACTGCCATTGACGCGGAGGTAATGGCTGCCGCGATCATGGCGGGCTTTACTGAATCCTTGCCCTCCACTTTTGCGATGGCCGCCTCTAAAACCTTTCGAGATTCTTCAAGCTGACCCTGACCCCAGCCCATGACCTCAGGCGATGATGCAATCAGTTTCAGGCGGAGTCTGATTACTTCCAGCGGACTGTTGGAAGACTGCAGTGCCTCCACCCAGGCCTTGTGAAGTAGTGGCACAACTCGCTTCTCTGTGCTGTTTTCTAGCGCCTTCACCAGCGCTTCGTTGAAGCGGTGAATGCCGCCCCAAACCACGGCAGCCTTGGAGGGGAAAACGCGAAACAAATTAGACCTTGAGATACCAGCTGCAATGGCCACATCATCCATGGTGACCTTATCGATTCCGCGCTCAACGAAGAGCCGAAGTGCGGTTAGCCCAACCTCTGCCGGGTCGGTTGTAACTGGGCGGCCTCTCGAGCGCTTTGCCTCTGGTTTTGACATGGCCACACCTTACCAATGGTGGCTCAAAATACCCTCGGAATGACGTAGTTATGAGAAGCTATGCAGGTGGCTCAAGTAAATCCCCCGAGGGGAATGCGCGATTTCCTTCCGAGCGAGAAGGCCAAGCGCGAGCACCTGCTAGCTGTTGCGAAAAACGCCTACCTAAACCGCGGTTTTCAGGAGATTGAAACTCCAGCCCTAGAAGAGCTCTCCCGACTCCAATCTGGCCAGGGTGGCGACAACGAGAAGCTGGTATTCAAGGTTCAAAAGCGTGGCGAGGAATTTGCCCAGGCGCTAGAAGCTGGCAGTGAACTAGCAGATCTTGGTTTGCGATTTGACCTAACGGTTCCGCTGACTCGCTACTACGCGACCAATCAAGCAAAGTTGCCGAGAGTTTTCAAGGCCATCCAGACTGGTCCGGTGTTTCGTGCTGAGCGACCTCAGAAGGGTCGCTACCGCCAGTTCATCCAGTGCGATATCGACATCCTGGGTGATTCAAGCATTCTGGCGGAGCTGGAACTGCTTTCGGCATCGCTTGCAGCCTTGGCAGATATAGGAGTGGTTGGTGCAACCATCCGCGTCAACCACCGCGAGCTCCTAAAGTCCAATATCGCAAGCCTCGGGGTCTCCGAATCGGATGCGCTCAGCGCAATGATCACGATTGACAAACTGGACAAAGTTGGAATCGAAGGCGTAGCGAACGAGCTCGGAGAGAAGTTCGGGTCGGCGGTTTCTGAAGCCGCAACCAAGTGGCTGAACTCGATAGACACTCGCCAAGTCCCAGAAGTTCTAGCCCCACTATTTTCAGCAGAGTTTTCAGGGCAACTTAGATTTGACCCAACATTGGTCCGAGGCATGGGTTACTACACGGGATCTATCTTCGAAATTGAACATCCTGAATCCTCCTCCTCAATTGGTGGTGGTGGTCGATACGACGGCATGATTGGCCGCTGGCTCGGTGAGGATGTTCCGGCCGTCGGCATCTCTTTGGGCATTGAACGAATTGTTGACCTGGTTCCAGGCAAGGGTTCAATGCGGCCAGGTTTGGTATTGCTTATCGACGGGCCCGAAGATGCTGCCAGAGCAATGCGCATTCAAAACGAGCTGATGAAGGATTACCGAGTTCGCCTCGAGTTGAAACCCAAGAATCTCAAGGCAGTGTTGGGCGAACTGGCGGATAGCTTTGATTTCTTTGCCAGCCTGGGAGAGGCGGAAAACGCTGCTCAGCTAGAGATCAAGCCGCTGAGCTAATTCGCTAGACTCAAGAACGAATACAGCGTCGTCTTCTGGCCTTAGCCAAAACTATTCACAACCCAAAAACAAGGAGATTGTTTTGTCAATCATCACCGCAGTCGGAGCCAGAGAAATCCTTGACTCCCGAGGCAACCCAACCATCGAGGTTGAGGTTCTACTTTCAGACGACAGCTTTGGCCGCGCCGCTGTTCCATCGGGCGCATCTACCGGTGCTTTCGAGGCGCACGAGTCTCGCGATGGCGACAAGGGTCGCTACCTTGGCAAGGGTGTTCAGAAGGCTGTTCAGGCAGTCGTAGAGACCATTGACGAGGCGCTTGTCGACTTCGACGCTCAGGACCAGCGCCTGGTTGACGCAGCTCTAATTTCCTTGGATGGCACTGACAACAAGAAGAAGTTGGGTGCTAACGCAATCCTGGGCGTTTCACTTGCAAACGCTCGCGCTGCCGCTGAGTCGGCAGGGCTTCCGCTTTACCGCTACCTAGGTGGTTCAAACGCCTACGTTCTCCCTGTGCCGCTGATGAACATCATCAACGGTGGAGCTCACGCTGACACTGGCGTGGACATCCAGGAGTTCATGATTGTTCCTCACGGCGCAGAGACCTTCTCCGAGGCGCTTCGCTGGGGTGTAGAGGTTTACCATGCGCTAAAGAAGTTGCTCAGCGACAAGGGGCTAGCTACTGGCCTGGGCGACGAGGGTGGATTTGCTCCAGACCTAGCCTCCAACGCAGCAGCTCTTGAACTGATCTCTGAGGCAATCGGTATCGCGGGCTACAAGCTCGGAACCGAGATTGCTCTCGCGCTAGATGTTGCAGCTACCGAGTTCTACAGCGAGACCACTCACAAGTACACCTTTGAGGGCGTTGAGCGAACTGCCGACGAGATGATTGCTTACTACGCAGACCTCGCCGCTCGCTTCCCACTGGTTTCCATCGAGGACCCACTTGCCGAGGACGACTGGGCTGGTTGGACCAAGATGACTGCTCAGCTTGGCGAGAAGGTTCAGCTGGTTGGAGACGACCTTTACGTCACCAACCCAGCTCGCCTTCAGCGCGGCATCGACGAGAAGGCCGGAAACGCCATCTTGGTGAAGGTAAACCAGATTGGCACCCTCACCGAGACCATGGATGCCGTCTCACTTGCTCAGCGCGAGGGCATGAAGGCCATCATTTCTCACCGCTCCGGTGAGACTGAGGACACCTTCATTGCTGACCTAGCGGTTGCAACCAACGCGGGCCAGATCAAGACCGGTGCTCCTGCTCGTTCAGAGCGTGTTGCCAAGTACAACCAGTTGCTTCGCATCGAAGAGGAGCTTGCTGACGCCGCACAATACGCGGGTCGCTCAGCCTTCCCTCGCTACAAGGCCTAGTAGAAAAACCGTCACTACCCGAGTGAGGCTGTCGCCTTGCTCGGGTAGTGCCACTTAAACTGTCTAAGTTATGCCAAAGCCATCTCAGCCAAAGGTTCCAGTCGCCCTGTCACAGGGCAAGCTTTTGGCGCGCATGCTCAAGCTCAATAGCTCCTCGGTGAGCTTGATCCTGGTTATTGTGCTGGGCACCTTCGTGGTTTCGCAAGATGTGCAGATTTACCTAGACCAGCGGAGGCAAATTGTTGAAATGGAGCAATCCATTGACCTCGCCGAAGAGGCAGTTGCTCAGATGCAGGCCGAGCGTGACCGCTGGCAAGACCCCGTCTACATTCGCTCTCAGGCTAGAGATCGGCTCTACTACGTTTTGCCAGGTGAGGTTTCCTACCTGGTGATGAACTCCGAGGGGATGGACTTTTCTGACACATCCGGCACCCTGGGTGCGGTTTTGGCCGAGAAGCGCAATGCCGATGACATCAGTCTCGAAGCCAAGGCAGCCCAGGAGAACTGGGTTGACTCCATTTTGGAATCAGTGCTGCGCGCCTCGCTCGACGCAGAGGTTGCCGAGGACAAGTAATGGTTTCTCAGTCCGATATCGATGAGGTGACCAGGCAGCTTGGTCGTCCCGCTAGGGACATCCTCGCCATCGCCGCGCGCTGTGTTTGCGGCAAGCCCCTGGTTGTGAAGACCCGCCCACGACTTGAAAACGGAACCCCGTTTCCAACGCTTTATTATCTGACTCAGCCTGCTGCCACGGCTGCGGTCTCAACCCTGGAAGCCTCGGGCTACATGGCTGAACTTCAAGAACTTTTGGCTACTGACCCAGTCGTTCAGGCTGGTTACCTGGCTGCACACCAGAGCTACCTTGCGGAGCGAGAAGCCATTGAGGTTGTTGAGGAAATCAATGACTTTTCCTGCGGTGGAATGCCGGTTCGCGTGAAGTGTCTTCACGCGCTAGTTGGCCACTCGCTAGCTAAAGGGCCTGGAGCTAATCCAATTGGAGATCTTGCCCTCGAGGCACTTGAGTGGTCGCCTTCGAGGTGCCAGTGCGTTTAGTACTGGCACTAGTTCTGCTGCTTAGCTCTCTAAGCCCGGCCGATCAGTGGTGGCTGAAGGCCTACCAGTTTGATCAAACTTCGTTTGACGGCAGTGGAGTAGTTGTGGCCGTCATTGACACTGGTATCGACGACACTCACCCCGATCTTTCGGGAAGCTTTGTGAAGGGCCGAGATTTCTCTGGGCTCGGTTCACCCGATGGCACCGCTCCGGTTGGCCCATCTAGCTACCACGGCACGATGGTCGCCTCATTGATTGCGGGGCAGGGAAAGACTTCCGGCGGAGTAATTGGAGTAGCGCCCGGGGTCAGTCTTATGTCGCTCAGCATTGGATTAGGTGTTGCGGGAGCAGACACTGACCAACAGATTGCAGATGCTGTGATTTGGGCCGTGGACAATGGCGCAAAGGTGATCAATCTTTCGCTCACGCGAAACTCGAGAACCTGGCCAGCGAGCTGGGATGAGGCATTTTTGTATGCGCTTGAGAACGATGTTGTTGTGGTTTCCGCTAGCGGCAATCGCCCAGACGGTACTGGTTCTCCAAGTGCTCCAGGAACCATGCCTGGGGTCCTTTCGGTAGGTGGCCTTACCAAGACTCAAGCCGGTTCAGAACGGTCCTCAACAGAAGGAATAGCGATCGACATCACTGCTCCAGCCGAGGATCTCTTCGGATCATTTCCCGGGGGCGAGATTAGGGGCTGGGCTGGCTCGAGCGCAGCAGCACCGTTAGTGACTGGCTTAGTTGCGCTCATGCGCCAAGCTGACCCGGCGGCAAGCGCAAACGATATTCTGCAGCGGCTGATTGCAAGCGCGGATGATCTCGGTGAACCAGGTTTTGACGGGGTTTTCGGGTTCGGAGCTATCAACCCCTCACAGGCCATTTCCTCAAAACTCACCTCTGAGGAAAACCCACTCGGCAGCCTTGCTCAGTGGGTGAGCCTCTATCGAGCGCAGTCAGCTGACGATGCTGCAGAGCTACAGACTCCCGAGGAGCCTTCATCGCAGCCAGAACCTTCGCTCGGGGCTCAGGAAAATGCGAACACTGCCTCTGATAACCCGCAGTCGGAGCAGCTAAATCCGCTACTCTATTGGGTGTTAGCTCCCCTTGCACCGCTGCTCTGGCTCGTTTGGCGCAGAAGGCGCAAGGCAGGCCACGCGGCTAAATCACAAGAAGGTAAAACCTAAACATGAGCGAAGTGACCAAAAAGTCCCGCACACCAAACGCCATTGCAGCCGAGATCATGGCAGCAAAGAGACCACAGCGAATCCTGATTATCGGCGGCGGCTACGCAGGCTTTTATGCAGCCTGGAAGCTAGAGAAATTGCTTGGGAAGAATGAGGCCGAGGTAACCCTCGTGGACCCGCTTCCTTACATGACCTATCAGCCATTTTTGCCAGAGGTGGCAGCTGGTCACATCGAGCCACGTCACGCCGTTGTGTCTCACCGTAAGCACTTGAAGAAGACCACCTTGATTTCGGGCCGTATGGCCAAGGTCACTCACAAGACCCGCAAGGCTGTCATCGACATCGAGGGTGGCAAGCCGCTAACCATCGAGTATGACCAGCTGATCATGACCGCGGGCGCCGTTACCCGAACCTTCCCGATCAAGGGAGTTGCCGAAGAGGCAATCGGCATGAAGACCATCGAAGAGGCCGTTGAGGTCAGAAACCGTTTGGTTGGAAACTTTGAGCGAGCAGCAGCACTGCCTGCCGGACCAGCTCGTGAGCGCCTGCTCACGGTCGTGGTTGTTGGTGGTGGCTTCGCCGGCATCGAGACCTACGCAGAGCTTCGCTCAACCGCGACCTACCTACTGCGCCTTTACCCGCAGATTGCCTTCGACGAGGTGAAGTTCCACCTGGTTGAAGCCATGGGTCGAATCATGCCTGAGGTTTCAGCAAAGACCGCTGACTGGGTTGTCAACAACCTAGAAAAGCGCGGTGCTCCAGTTCACTTGAACACACAGCTAGAGAGTGCCGTTGGAGGAGTCTGCCAGCTATCCACCGGCGAGAGCTTCGAATCGGGATTGATCATTTGGACCGCTGGAGTAGCGGCAGCGCCAGTGGCAAAAAACTGCGACCTCCCGCTAGATGCAAGGTTCAGGATTTCAGCGAATGCCAAGCTTCAGGTGGTTGACGGTGACAAGGTTGTTGAGGGTGCTTGGACAGCCGGAGATGTTTCTGCAGTTCCAGACCTAACCGGCGGCGGCGTTGGCGGCTACTGCGTTCCAAATGCCCAGCACGCTGTCCGCCAGGCCAAGCTGCTTGCCAAGAACATCGCCGGCGTGCTTCGCGGTGAAGCCCCTAAGGATTACTTCCACAAGAATCTAGGTGCGGTTGCGGGACTTGGAATCGGCGTTGGTGCATTCCAGTCCGGCAAGATCGGAATCACTGGGTTTGTGGCCTGGGTTATGCACCGCGGATATCACGGGCTTGCAATGCCAACCTGGGAGCGCAAGATTCGCGTTGTTTCGGGCTGGTTCTGGAACCTACTGCTTGGTCGCGACCTGGTTTCAATTGAGCAGATTCGCAACCCACGATTATTCTTCTCAACCTGGGCAACTAAGCCTGGTAAGTAGTTTTACCAAAGCTAAAGGCCCGGGATTTTCCCGGGCCTTTAGCTTTGCCCCGATAGCCCAATGGCAGAGGCAGACGACTTAAAATCGTCACAGTGTCGGTTCGAGTCCGACTCGGGGCACCAGATTCTCTCGGCTGTTGCACAGCTAGAAGCCAGTCTGGGGACATAATGTTGGAGAGTTCTAGCTAGGAGCTAAATGGAAATCTTTCTTGTGATTTTGGTAATCGCAGCCCTCATTGGTATTTACCTATGGGTTACATACAACGCGCTGGTCGCCCTCAAGGTTCGAGTTGATGAGGCTTGGAGCGACATCACCATCCAGCTAAAGCGCAGAGCGGACCTGATTCCGAACCTCATCGAGACTGTGCGTGCCTACGCCAGTCACGAAAAAGAGGTCTTCGAGAGTGTCACTCGCGCTCGTGCTGCAACTGTCTCCCCGGAGTCTCTAGAGCACCCAGCCCAGGCAGCTGCTGCCGAAGGCATGCTTCAGGGCGCGCTAAAGAGCCTGTTCGCAGTCTCAGAGGCCTACCCCCAGCTGGTTGCCAACCAAAACTTCCTCGAACTACAGCGTGAGCTGACTGACACCGAGGACAAGGTCATGGCAGCAAGACGCTTCTTCAACGGTGGCGTGCGCGAGCTAAACACCAAGATTGAGCAGTTTCCGAACAATGTGTTTGCAAAGAACCTCGGCTTCACCCAGCGTGAGTTCTTTGAGGTTGAAGATCGCGCTGCGATCGAAGAGCCACCTCAGGTTAAGTTCTAGGAGCCTTATTTGTATTCGGCGATAGCTGCCAATAAGCGAAACTCAATCCTGATCATCTCAGGATTTGTTTTGCTTCTTGGAGCACTTTCGTTTTGGTGGGGCCAGGCAACTGGCAATGGATCCAGCGCGCTGCTGATCATCCTGTTTGTTCTTGGCTACGCGCTGTTCCAGTACTTCGCTGCGGCTTCCATGGCAATCGCCATGAGTGGTGCCTATCAAATTGAGAAGCGGGATAACCCTCGACTTTGGAACATCGTTGAGAATCTGAGTATCTCCCAGGGCATGCCGATGCCCAAGGTTTACATCATCAACGACCCAGCTCCGAATGCCTTTGCTACTGGACGCGACCCAAAGCACGCCGTAGTTGCAGCCACCACAGGGTTGATGGACATCATGGATGACAAAGAGCTTCAGGGTGTTATGGCTCACGAGCTGGGGCATGTCAAAAACTACGACATCCGCATGTCAACCATCGTTTTCGGCTTGGTTTCGGCAGTGGGTATCCTGGCGGACTTTGCAATTCGCATGGCCTGGTTCTCAGGCATGTCGGGCTCAAGGGACAACAACAATGCTGGCCAGTTGCAGATTGTTTTGATTTTGGTCGGAGTCGTCGGGTGGATCATCGCCGCACTAATTGGGCCGCTGGTCTCGGCTGCAATTTCACGTCAGCGTGAGTACTTGGCAGACGCATCTGGTGCAGAGATGACCCGATACCCAGACGGCCTAGCTGCAGCGCTGCAGAAGCTTGGTGAATACGGTCGCCCAATGCAGAAGGTCAACAGCTCAATGGCTCACATGTACATTTCTGACCCGGTGAAGCCTGGCTTCGTTGAGCGTGCTTTCTCCACCCACCCACCGATTCCAAAGCGCATCGAGAGACTGCGCCAGATTGGTTCCAGCTTCTAAATCACTAGACTTTCCCTCACCCTTAGATTGAAGGTCCTAGATGCCGCAAAAACTGCCAACCCTCGATGAGTTCTACAAAACACTCGAGAACGTCAGCGGTATTGCAATCAAAACCCCAATGCTGCAGAGTCAGTGGCTCTCAGAGCTGAGTGGAACCGATGTCTGGTTCAAGTGCGAGAACCTGCAGCGCACTGGTGCCTATAAGCTTCGCGGCGCATACAACATGATTTCCCAGCTCTCTGCAGCTGACAAAAAGCGTGGGGTTGTTGCAGCATCTGCTGGAAACCACGCTCAAGGCGTAGCCCTTGCAGCCAAGCAACTGGGGATCAAGGCCACAATCTTCATGCCGGTTGGAGCATCGCTGCCGAAGTACCAGGCCACTCTTGGCTACGGAGCAAACGTTGTTCTTAGCGGCTCGATCTTTGATGAGACATTGATTGCGGCAAAAGAATTCACAGCACAAACTGGAGCGGTATTCATTCCGCCGTTTGATCACCACGACATCATCCTTGGCCAGGGCACAGTTGGACTCGAGATCATGGACCAGCTTCCTCAGGTGGACAACATTCTGGTTTGTCTCGGTGGCGGTGGGCTTACCGCTGGAGTTGCCCTAGCTGCCAAGTTGAAGGCTGCGACCATGGGCCGCAAAGTAAAGGTTTACGCAGTGCAGGCCGAGTTGGCCGCCGCCTACCCACCATCGCTCAAGGCCGGAAAGCCAGTTGAGGTCAAGGTAAACCCAACGATTGCCGATGGTATTGCGGTAGCGCGTCCAGGCAAGCTGCCGTTTGAGATCATCAAAAAATACGTCGACAAGGTTGTGACTGTTTCGGAGGACGAGATAGCTAAGGCCATGCTTGCTGTTATGGAGCGCTCCAAGTTGGTTGTGGAGGCCGGGGGAGTAGTTGGAGTCGCAGCGCTGATGTCCGGCAAGCTAAAGCTCAAGGGCACCACTGCGATCGTGCTCTCCGGAGGCAACATCGACCCGTTGCTGCTTCAGCGCGTAATCAGTCACGGTCTTGCTGCATCAGATCGCTACACAAACATCTCGGTCATGCTTCCAGACCGCCCAGGACAGCTTGTGAGGACAGCGGAGGCTGTTGCAGCCGCGAGAGCCAACGTTGTAGAGGTGCTTCACACAAGGCACGGAAGCGGCCTGCAGATTTCTGAGGTTGAGCTCAACCTAAGCATTGAGACCCGCGGTAAAGAGCACCGCGACGAGTTGATGAAATCCCTGAAGGCTGCCGGGCTAAGGCCAAGACTCAACGACTAAAAGTCAAACTCGCTGATCTTCTCGATTTTCACGACGATGTCTTTGCCATTTGGGGTTGTGAAGCTAACTTCATCTCCAACTTTTTTGCCAATGACCACTTTGCCAATAGGTGAGTCAGTGCTGTAAACATCGAGGTCACCCTCGTCAATTGCAACCTGGTGCTTGGTGCCCTCGAAGATCTCATGGCTGCCAAGGAAGAACTCGGTGTCACGACCATTTAGGGTGCAGTGCACCATGAGTCCCTGCTTCACAATGCCGTCGGAAACATCGGCTTCGCCGATCTCTGCGGTTGCCAGCATCTCTTCGAGTCGATTGATTCTGGACTCAATGCGACCCTGCTCTTCTTTGGCTGCGTGGTAACCGCCGTTTTCCTTCAGGTCGCCCTCCTCACGAGCATCCTGAATGCGCTTGGCGATGTCCTGGCGCCCGACTAGCAGAAGCTGGGTCAGCTCCTCTTTGAGTCGATCGTAAGCAGCCTGCGTCAAAAGAAGTGAATCGGTCATGAGTCTCTCTTGGGTAACGAAAAAAGCTCGCCTAGCGAGCCGCAGAAAATACTAACGCAGCCGACATTCATCCACCAGGCCAGTTACGGCCAACTCCGTGGTGTTGAGAGTGATGGTGTTTCGAACCTTTGTCTCTTCGGATCCTGGAATCACAATCTCAATCCAGCCAACCGGTGCGAATTGATTGTTTAGAGCCTCGAGTGAGCACACCACTTCTGCGCCGGCCGGCCGAGTGAGTTCAAAGTCAATCTCAACCCTGGTATCGCTCAACACTCGGTAACCAAGGTCCTGAAAACTAAGCGGTGAGTAGTTGGCAAAACCGAACCAGGCAGCTGTTACTGTCAGTAAAGCGACTCCCGCAATCGCCAAAACCTTATTCCGCTTTGGGTTTGACTGCTTGACGCCGTAGCGCTTAGCTAGAAGCTCAGCTTGATCCATGGGAATAAGGGTAATCGCAGAAAGGGTTCTTCTGAGTATGGAACTTCTGCTTTCGCTGCTCGAGGCGACTCTGACACCAACCCCTGTGCCAGATGATCAATACAACTCTCCCGGCACAATCGGGTTCATCGCCACCTTCGGAGTCGCAGGCGTAGCGATCTTCTTGATTTTTGACATGAACCGACGAATTCGGAACTCTCGCTACCGCACAGAGATCAAGGAGAAGTTGGCACAGGAGGAGCTGCTGAACCTTGAGGTTCAAAAGCCAGAGCGACCCCTGCCTCCGACTAAGCCAAACCGAGCGAACCCGGAACCGGATTCAAACCAATAATTAGTGAGGCAACCCAGTGGCAGAAAAATGCTGCCACTGTGAGAGCGTGGAATATCTCGTGGAATCCAAAGTGCTTGGGGCTTGGATTGGGTCTCTTGAGACCGTAGATGACCGCTCCGATTGAGTAGAACACTCCACCAACAATTACTAGGGTCATCATTACCAAGTTCACGTTGAAGAAGTCCACGACATAAAGTGATGCAATCCAACCCAGCCCCAAATACATCGGGACATACAGCCAGCGCGGGGCATTGATCCAGAAGACCCTAAACCCAACCCCAAGCAGGGCTATCGACCAAACCAACCAAAGAAGCAGGGCACCTTTTTCCTGAGGCAATGCAGAAACCGAGATGGGTGTGTAGGTTCCGGCAATCAGCAAGAAGATGTTGGCGTGATCGATGCGCTTGAGTAGCTTCTTGGTGAAGGGCTTCCAGCGGAAGCGGTGATACAGCGCAGAATTACCAAACAGCAGAATTGATGATGCGAAGTACACGGCAGCAGCGGTCTTTGCCTGCCAGCCCTCAGAGAAAACAATCAGCAGGATTCCTGCCACCACAACAAACGGCAGAACTCCAGTGTGAATCCAACCGCGCCAGGAGGGGCGGTCCTCATCGACATGCGGCTGACCCTTGAGTTCACCGAACGGAACGTGCAGCGGGTCAGGAGTCTGATGGTTCATGAGTGAAGACTAAGCCACCAAAACTCAAATTGCGGATAGGTTAGCTACCGTGCGAAACCTGCTCTACCGCTTTTATGAGCGAGCCCTAGAAGGCGATCTAAAGCCTCAGGACTTGCCGCGCCACATTGGTGTCATGGTTGATGGCAACCGCCGCTGGGCTCACCTTCAGGGCTTCGACAAGGCAGGCCAGGGGCATGAGGCTGGCGCAAGAAAGATTGTTGAGTTTTTGGGGTGGTGTTCAGACCTCAAAATCCCTCACGTAACCCTCTATCTGCTTTCAACCGACAACCTCAAGGGTCGAAACAGCGAAGAGCTCAAGGACCTTATTCAGATCATCGTTGACCTAAGTGAAAAGCTGGTTGGCATTGGTCGCTGGAAGCTCCAGGTGGTTGGAGATATCGCCTCCCTGCCCTACGACTCCGCACAGCGTTTAGCCCAGGTCGAAACCGCAACCGCACTCAACCAGGGCACTCATGTGAACCTTGCTGTTGCCTACGGTGGCCGCAAGGAAATTGCAGATGCGATGCGATCGATTTTGAAGTCGCACGCTCAGTCCGGCAAGAGCATCGATGAGCTGGCTGAACTGCTAACCCCGGAGCTAATCACCGACCACCTCTACACAACTGGTCAGCCAGACCCAGACTTGCTGATTAGAACTTCCGGAGAACAGCGACTCAGCGGCTTCCTGCTCTGGCAAAGCGCAAACAGTGAGTTCTACTTTGCAGAGGCCCTCTGGCCAGACTTCAGAAGGGTTGATTTCCTAAGAGCAATGCGCGATTTCCAGCGCAGGCATCGTCGATTTGGCGGCTAAGAAAACAGTTTGATTAACGATTGATTCTTTGGGTGTGTCAATTCTCAAAAGATAAATCTGCAGGCGTACATTCTCACCAAGATTCACTAAAGGAGAATACGTGACTGATACCGCCAGCTCGAGGAAGGCAACAACGGGTAAGGCTTCCGAGGCGGTGAAGAAAGGCTCCAAAAAAACAGAGATTCGCACCTTTGTTTTGGACACGTCAGTTTTACTCTCAGACCCAAGAGCACTCTTCAGGTTTGCTGAGCACGAGGTCGTGCTTCCAATCGTGGTTATTAACGAGCTAGAGAAAAAGCGCAACGACCCAGAGATTGGCTACTTCGCAAGAAAAGCACTTCGCTTCTTGGACGACCTTAGAAAAAAGCACGAGCGTTTAGATTTTCCAGTTGAGGTTGGCTCAGGTGGCAGCCTCCGGGTTGAGCTAAACCACATCGACCCTAGCATTTTGCCCACAGGCTTCCAGCTTGGCGACAACGACTCCAGGATCCTTGCCGTTGCTGCAAACCTGAAGGCCGAGGGTTTTGACGTAACGATTGTTTCCAAGGACCTTCCAATGCGCGTGAAGGCTTCGGCAATTGGCATGAAAGCCGAGGAGTACCTGCACGAGCTAGCCACCGATGAGTGGAGTGGAATCGTCGAACTCTCCTTCTCTGGAGATGACATGGCAAACCTCTACGACCTAGAGGAAGTTGCTCACGATTCGGCAAAAGACCTTCCGGTAAACACTGGACTAGTCATCTCCTCTGAGCGAGGCAGTGCCCTGGGAAAGGTAACCGAAAATCGAACCATCAAGTTGGTCCGCGGGGACCGCGATGTGTTTGGTCTACATGGCAGATCTGCCGAGCAGCGACTCGCCATCGACGCGCTCTTGGATTCAGAAATCGGAATCGTCTCGCTCGGTGGTCGCGCCGGAACCGGAAAGAGTGCCCTAGCACTCTGCGCAGCTCTCGAATCTGTTCTTGAGCGTCGCCAGCACAAGAAGATCATGGTCTTCCGTCCGCTGTATGCGGTTGGAGGGCAGGAGTTAGGTTTCCTTCCTGGCACCGAAGCCGAAAAGATGAACCCTTGGGCTCAGGCCGTGTTTGACACCCTCGGTGCCCTAGTTTCCAAAGAGGTGATCGAAGAGGTCATGGCCCGGGGGATTCTCGAGGTTCTGCCCCTGACCCACATTCGTGGCCGCTCACTTCACGACACCTTCGTGATCGTGGATGAGGCTCAGTCACTTGAGCGCAATGTGCTGCTGACGATGCTCTCTCGCATCGGACAGAAGTCCAGGGTTGTGCTGACTCACGATGTGGCTCAGCGCGACAACCTCAGAGTCGGCAGACACGATGGCATTGCCTCGGTGGTTGAGACGCTAAAGGGTCAGTCGCTCTTCAGTCACACCACCCTCACCCGAAGCGAGCGAAGCGAAATCGCTGCTCTGGTCACGGACCTGCTGGACTACTAGGGGCTGGGGATAACCCAAACCATAAATAGTCAGCCCGCCCTAGCTTGGGCGGATGGCAAACCTTTCACTTCAGATACCCCTGCTTGCACTGCTTGTGGCGGCCCTACCCCTTGCGATCATTGACATTCGAGAGCATCGGCTTCCAAACCCAATTACCTATTCAGTGATTGCCGTTTCCTTATCCGGGACAGCGTTGGCCAGTTATGCCAACTCGGATTGGGATCGCTGGCTAATCGCCACCGGCTTGAACGTCGGCATCACAGCAGTTGGAGTGCTGCTTTTTCTACTCAAAGGGTTTGGGCTCGGTGATGTGAAGCTGATGTTCGCAATGAACCAAACCCTTGGCTACTTCTCCCCTTGGTTCGTGCTGCTGAGCTTGACCATAGCCCTGGTTAGCTCAACTGCATTCAGCCTTGGAGCAATGCTGCTGGGGAGGTTGAAATGGAAAGACCGCATAGCTTTTGGACCATTTCTGATCCTGGGCTATGCGGTCCTGGCCGCGCCACTCTTGGTGGCACCAACTCTTTACTGAGGAGGTCGAGTCATTGGCAAGACATCGAGTGCCTTGTCCAACTGCTCCATCGTTAGCTTCTCGCCATCAACAAAGCCAAGCTCGATTGTTGCTTCACGGACAGTGAGCCCCATGTTCACAGAGTGCTTAGCAATCTTTGCGGCGTTCTCGTAGCCGATGTATTTGTTGAGCGGGGTGACAATCGATGGGCTGGACTCAGCCAGTGCTCGTGCTCGGTCGATGTTTGCCTCGAGACCCTTTACGGTCTTGTCGGCAAGCACTCGCATGGAGTTAGCAAGCAGGCGAATTGACTCAAGGAGTGAGTTACCCATTACTGGGATGGCAACGTTTAGCTCGAAGTTTCCGGAAGCTCCCGCCCAGGTTACGGTCGCATCGTTTCCGATTACTCTCGCGCAAACCATCAGCACTGCCTCAGGGATTACCGGGTTTACTTTGCCCGGCATGATCGAAGAGCCTGGCTGCAGGTCAGGAATGTTGAGCTCACCGATACCGGTGTTTGGTCCCGAACCCATCCAGCGCAAGTCGTTGTTGATCTTGGTGAGGCTGACGGCAATAACCTTTAGCGCTCCTGAAGCCTCAACAAGAGCATCCCTTGCACCTTGAGCCTCGAAGTGATCGCGTGCCTCGGTGATTGGAAGACCGGTTTCCTTGGCAAGAATTGCAATGACCTCCTGAGGGAATCCCTTAGGGGTGTTGATTCCGGTGCCGGTTGCAGTTCCGCCCTGTGGGACTTCAGCGACACGTCCTAGACAAGCGTTCACGCGCTCAATTCCATACCGAATCTGTGCTGCATAACCGGCAAACTCTTGCCCAAAGGTGACTGGGGTTGCATCCATAAGGTGGGTGCGACCTGGCTTGACGGCCCCTTTCCAGAGCACCGCCTTCTCCTCAAGGTGCTTGGCGAGGTAATCAAGGGCTGGCAATAGGTCCTTCACCAGGGCACTGGTAACAGCCACGTGCACTGAGGTCGGGAATACATCGTTTGACGATTGAGAGGCGTTCACGTGGTCATTGGGGTGAACTTCACTACCGAGCTTTGCGGTTGCAAGCGTGGCCAAAACCTCATTCATGTTCATGTTTGAGCTGGTGCCACTGCCGGTCTGGAAAACATCCACTGGGAAGTGCTCGTGGTGGTTGCCGCCGATTACCTCATCGGCGCTAGCGACAATCGCATCGGCAATCGTGCCGTCCAAAATCCCCAACTTGGCATTGGTGATTGCCGCAGCCTTCTTTATGAGGGCAAGGGCGATGATGTGCTCGCGCTCAAGACCAGATCCACTGATGGGGAAGTTTTCCACCGCTCGCTGAGTCTGAGCTCGGTAGAGCGCAGAAATAGGTACCTTTACCTCACCCATGGTGTCATGTTCGATGCGGTATTCCATTTGCGCTCCTTGTTCAGCTCTAGCTATTGCTTTAGAAATAAACCCAGCTAAGTTTGCCAGCTTTTCTGATCGGATTTATCCTCTGGAAGCCCCAGCGGAAATCGCTAATCGAGCTGCTTAGAAATCTCGCCCGCAAGCTCGAGGAAGTCTTCCTTCTTCGCGGTGCCAAATAGCACTACCGAACTACCCCCAAATTCGTGGACCATGGCGTATTCCTTGGTGCCCGGAGGGTTTTGTGGAGTGAGGGTTGGCCAGATCTGCCAGGTCTTACCCTCTACGGTAACCTCGCCATCCTGCCAGTTCCCCTGCAGGGTGAGAGCAAGCCAGGATGGGTTTGATTCAAAAGCCTGACTCATTCCAATGAACTGGTTGTCAGGAGTTACAAATCCTAAGTACCAACTCTGAACATCCAATTCGTTCTCAAGTCTTGCCCCGTTGGCCCACCAGTTATCTGGAATCGCTGGAGCCAGTATCTGCTTGCCAACGGAAGCTTCTGCCTCTTGGGCAACCTGAAGATAATCAACCGGATTGAGTCGGTTGGAGTCGTCGCGAGGAAGCCCCAGAACCATCGCAGCCATCAAGCCCACAGACACCAGCAGCGAGAAGATCAGATTTCTAACCGTCTGCTTTGCTCTGTGCTTGGCTGCGGAGTCGCTCACTTGGTCTTGGCCTTCAGTGCATCGTCCAGCTTCTTACGAGCACCGGCTAGCCAGCTTTCGCAGTGGGTTGCCAATGCTTCGCCACGCTCCCAAAGGGCCATGGAGGCCTCGAGGCTAACGTTCTGCTGCTCGAGCTGAGCCACGACCTGCTGCAGCTCTTCTCTTGCCTCTTCGTAGGAGAGATCCTTGATTTCTTTAGCCATTGTTATTCCTAACCTCACTAACGGTTGCTGCAATTTCCTGAACACTGGTTTTTATCGTCAAAACATCTCCGGCTTTCGCCTTTGCTACTGGCTTTCCCTTGCTGTCGGTGACAACGGCGTAGCCACGCTCCATCGTCAGCTTGGGGGAGAGTGACCTTGCTCGAAGGCGAAGTTGGTCGATCTCGGTCTCCCCACGTTGGAGCCTGAATTCCAAGATCTCCTGCAATCTTTGAGACCTGCTGGCAACCAGTTCCTGCTGCGATTCGATGAAACCGTAGGGGCTAGCCAAAACGGGCCTTGATCGAATTGAACCCAAGAACTGCTCCTGGGCTAGCAGGTAGCTGTCTAGGCGGGTTCTGATTCGAGTCAGGGAAATCTGGATGCTTTTGCGCTCCTCCACAACATCGGGCACTACCCGCTTGGCTGCATCGGTTGGAGTGGAAGCGCGAAGATCTGCAACCAGATCCAAAAGCGGCTGGTCGTTCTCGTGGCCAATGGCTGAAACCAGTGGCTTGCTGAGTGAGGCTGCCTTTCGCACTAAGCGCTCGTCTGAGAAGGGAAGCAGGTCCTGGAAGCTGCCGCCACCGCGAGCGATGATGATGACATCAACCTCAGGCATGGCCTCCAACTGCTCTAAAGCGAAGATGATTTCTCCAACTGCCTTTTCGCCCTGGACGTGAGTGTTGATAACTTCAAACTGAACCTCTGGCCAACGCAGCTTGGCGTTTTGCAGCACGTCCTTCTCTGCGTCCGAGTTAGCCCCAGTAATCAATCCGATGCGCTGGGGCAGGAACGGAAGTGTCTTTTTGCGGGCCGGGTCGGTCAGGCCCTCAAGAATGAGCTGCTGCTTGAGCTTTTCGATTCTCTCCAGTAGCTCACCGAGTCCCACTTTGTGCATCGCGTGGATGCGCATGGTGAGCTTGCCGTTCTTTGCCCAAAACTGTGGCTGTAGCAGTGCGACCACTCGATCGCCCTGCTTGAGGCCCGAGGCAATCTCGGGTCCTGGGTTGAAAGCATGTATTTCAATTGCGGCCTCAACATCGAGATCTCGAATTGAAGCGAAAATGCCGGTTGGCCTTTCCTGAAAACTTTGCAGCTCACCCTCAACCCAGACTCTGCCTAGCTTTTCGATCCAATCCTTCAGCGATTTAGAGAGATTTGAGACCTGCCAGGGGGAATGCTCGGTGGAGACTTTTGATTGAGAATCTACGTCAGCGCTGTGGTCCACTAGGGCCTCCTGGCATTGGTTCGTAGAATGGGCGGGTGAGTGCAATCAAGAATAACGCCATGACCGACATTGAGCCCGCTGGCAAGGTCCTCCTTGCAGCCCCGAGAGGCTACTGCGCCGGCGTCGACCGCGCTGTAATTGCGGTGGAGAAGGCGCTTGATCACTACGGTGCGCCAATCTATGTTCGCAAGCAAATCGTCCACAACAAGCATGTGGTTGCCTCGCTAGAAAAGCGTGGAGCAATCTTTGTTGACGAGGTTGACGAGGCCCCTGAGGGCTGCATCATGATTTTCTCCGCACACGGAGTATCTCCAGCAGTGATTGCTGCGGCAGAAGCCAGGGGTCAGCAGACCATTGACGCGACCTGCCCCTTGGTAACCAAGGTTCACCGCGAGGTCCAAAGATTTGCACAAGAGGGCTACGACATCCTTCTTGTCGGCCACGAGGGTCACGAAGAGGTTGAGGGCACCGCTGGTGAAGCCCCAGATGTGGTTCAGCTGATCGATGGCGACAAGGACATCCAATCAGCCAGAGTCAAAGACCCTTCCAAGGTGGTTTGGCTATCTCAGACCACATTGTCAGTCGATGAAACCATGGAAACCGTCATCAAGCTGCGCGAGCGCTTCCCAACCCTGCAGAACCCACCGAGCGATGACATTTGCTACGCAACCCAGAACCGTCAGGTTTCAATCAAGAAGGTTGGCAAGGACAGCGACTTAGTAATCGTGGTCGGCTCTGCTAACTCCTCAAACACCGTTCGCCTCGTTGAGGTTGCACTGGATGCCGGCGCAAAGGCCGCCTACCGAGTCGACTTTGCAAGCGAGATTGAAGATGCCTGGTTTGAGGGAGTCAAAACTGTCGGAGTTTCTTCAGGTGCATCGGTTCCCGAGGAGCTGGTCGACGAGGTGTTGGCCGACTTGGCACTGCGTGGCTTTGGAGACGTAAGAACAGTTACCACCGCCGAGGAGGACATTCAGTTCTCGCTACCGAAAGAGCTCCGCAAGGATCTCAAGTCAGCCGGGCAGGACACTTCAAACAAGCAGAAGCGCTAA